>CAVDQU010000104.1:0-9715 GCA_963611035.1 Agathobaculum sp. | reverse complement strand
GACTGGCGGAAAATCGGCCACAAAAGCAAGTGCAGGAAAGACTCCGAGAGGACATCTCTGTAATATGGAGGAATAAAATGAGTAAAAAAACACTGGAAGAACTGGTATTTCATGACGATTTTATGTTTACTGCTGTTATGATGGATGCAGAAAACTGCAGGTGTTTTCTGGAACGTGTGCTGGAGATCAATATTGAAAGAGTAGAGATCAGTACGGAACATGGTTTCTTTTTTAATCCGGAATGCAAGAGCATTCGCATGGATGTATTTGCAAAAGATGAAAACAGGACACATTACGATATTGAGATGCAGCTGGTGAAAAAAGACAGTCTGGAAAAACGTAGCCGTTATTACCACAGTCAGATGGATGTGGAAATGCTGGAAAAAGGGAAAAGTTACGGAGAACTGGCAGATACATATGTTATTTTCATTTGTAACTTTGATCCCCTGGGGCAGAAAAAATGCCGCTATACCATCCGCAGATACTGTGAAGAAACAGGAAATGTATTTGGCGATGGGGACTGCACTGTTTTTCTTAACACAAATGGAGAAGATCGTGGAGAAGTACCGAAGGAACTGGTAGCATTGCTTGATTTTGTTAAGGCGGATCTGGCTGGAAGTGAAGCTGATTATGGAGACCCATTGGTTAAACAGCTTCAAAATTCCATGCATCGGATCAAAAAAAGCCGGAAGATGGGGGAACGCTATATGATGTTTGAGCAGTATATGAAAGAATATGTTCAGGAACATGCAGATGAAATCCGGGAAGAGGCAAGAGAAGAAGGACTGGCAGAAGGTCGTGCAGAAGGTCGTGCAGAAGCTACGGCCAGACTGAATAAATTATATTCCTGTCTTCTGACATCGGATCGTGCAGATGATCTGCAGCGTGCACTGAAAGATCCAGCATATCTGAAACAGTTATTGCAGGAGTTTGGATTTTGATGGTCAAAATAAAGATCAATGATCGTAAATTCTATGAATAATAAAGTCCGGCTCATATCCTATGAGCCGTTTTGCCTGAATGGCATAATCTATTGCTATTAAGTATCTTATATCAAAGTCAATTCGACTGAATTTCAAAAGAGGTACAGAGGAATCCTATATGTTTTTATATACAAATGAAAGCTGCCGTAGGAACATCTGTTTGCGATGATCCTGCGACAGCTGGTGTTTTGCCGGTTAATCTTCGTCTAAATCGTAATCATAGTCATAATCATAATTGTAGTCGGTGTCATCTTCTGATGTGTTATTTGTCTCATCGCCTGGTTCATCTACGGCTTCGTGGTAAGTCTCATCCAGTACGCCGTCTGAATCGAAGTAATAGTATTTGCCCTCTATGGTCAGACCGCCGGTCACCATGGCACCGCTTGGGTTAAAATAGTACCAGTGTCCATTTAACTGCTGCCAGCCAGTGAGCATATAGCCGTCACTGTTAAACAGATAGGTGGAACCATCAATATCAGCTACGCCGTCAGCATAGTAGGTATCTGCGGAAAGGCGGTACCACCAGCCGTGATCGTCCTGCTGCCAGCCGGTGGAAACCTGGGTTGCAGCAGTTTCAGAAGAGGTTTGGTTTCCGGCGTAAGACTGATCGCCAGAGGAAGAACCGCCAGAGGAGCTGAAGTTATCGTTAGTGGAACCGCCTGCATAAGGGCAGACTCCGTTTGGATGCAGATGAGCTGGATGACCGCCGCAGTGATAGTGGTAGCTTCCAAGGCCGCTTACATTATTATAATCATGGTGGCCACCGTATTTATCGGTACGCCCCTGATGGGCTTCCGCTTCTATAACCAGGTTGCCAGGTACTGCGGTGAACGCAGGCGTAAGGCCCAAGGAAAGACTGCAAGCAGTGATGAGAACAGCCAATGTTTTTTTCATAATAGGTATCCCCCTTGTGATCACTTTTAGATCTGTATTTATTATGGTTACATTATAAGTATAGAATAGGCACAAAAAGGATGATTTGTCAATGGCGTTTGGAAGAATGGGGATGATAATAAATCCCTTGCTTAAAAGGGCGTCCATGGGTATAATGAGCCAAGAGACAGAAAAGATTTCCAGAGAACATAAATGTAAATGGAGTATAGAGAAGATCTTATGGCAAAAGCACCAAGTGTTCGGAAAAACTATATATACAATTTGATTTACCAGGTGATGACGCTGATCACACCCTTTATCACGACGCCTTACATTTCCCGTGTTCTGGGGGCAGATGGAACGGGAGTACAGAGTTATACCAATTCTGTGGTCCAGTATTTTGCCATACTGGCGGCGCTGGGAACGGCGTCTTATGGACAGAGGGAGATCGCAAGGCACAGAGATGACATAAAGATGCGCAGTTGTCTTTTCTGGGAGATCGAGGTGCTTTGTATGGCAACCACGGCGGCATGTCTTATTATCTGGTTATTTGTGATCGGTTTTGCCAGAGAATATCGCCCTTATTATATCGTACTTACAATGACGCTGACCGCAGTTGCCTTTGATATTTCCTGGTTTTTTGGCGGTCTGGAGCAGTATTCGCTGATCGTTTTGCGAAATACGGCGGTAAAACTTGTGGGCATTGTCATGCTGTTTTTATTTATCCGCAAAAAAGAGGATCTGCTGCTGTATGTGGCGTTGACGGCGGCCACGGGACTTCTGGGAAATATCTCTATGTGGGGGTATTTAAAGGGACAGGTGGAAAAGCCTGTTTTAAAAGAACTTCATCCGCTGCGGCATTTAAAAGAGACGCTGGTGTATTTTATCCCCACCATTGCAACTTCTGTATACACCATTTTAGATAAGACCATGCTTGGCTGGTTTTCCGAGGAAAATAAGTCCCAGAATGGTTATTATGAATATGCTACCGGCTTTGTGAACATGGCGAAGATACTGATCATGTCTTTTAATGCGGTCATGTCTGCCCGCATGTCTTATTTATTTGGAAATGGGCGGATCGAGGAAGTCCATGAGCGTATCCGTGATTCGTTAGATTTCGTGCTTTTAATGGCAATGCCTATTATGTTAGGACTGGCGGGGATCGCAGCCCAGTTTATTCCCTGGTTTCTGGGAAATGGATATCTGCCGGTGACATTTTTAATGTATGTGTGCAGCCCGTTGGTGCTGGTTGTAGGCTTAAGCGACTGTATTGGCAGCCAGATCTTAACGCCGGGAGGAAAACGTGCCCAGAGCGGAAAGGTGATCGTAGCGGGAGCTGTAGTTAATGCCTGCTTAAATTTCCTGCTGATCCCTCATTTTGCAGCTTCCGGGGCTGCTGCGGCTTCTGTAGCTGCAGAGTGCTTTATCACATTTCTCTATCTGTGGTTGGGAAGAGATTTTATAAAACCGAGGATGCTGATTCGTTATGGTTGGAAGCGGCTTGTGGCAGCTGTAGTTATGTTGGGAGCCGTAGTGTGGACGGGACAGTTTTTGGAACAGGTCCGGGGACTTGGACCGATCACTACCTTTGCACAGATCGGAACCGGGGCAGTGGTGTATTTCCTGGTACTTCTGGTTATGCGTGACGGGTTCCTGTACCGGTATCTGGGGATCATATACAGGAGGCTGACGGGACAGCCATAGAATTGCGGGAGTGCAAAGCACATAGCAATTCGGTATCAGAGGTCAAAATACTTATTAAAGAAAGCTTGCGTTAGGCAAAAACAGTTTGGAAGGATCAGAGGACATGCTGAGAGAAAAGCCGGAATTTTATAAAGAGGAAATACGCTGCGGATACACAGTAGATGAAAAAACGAAACGTGTGTGGGCGGTACAGCTGGAAATGTTAGATGAAGTGGAGCGCATCTGCAAAGCTAATGGGCTTAAATATTTTGCAGACAGCGGAACTCTCATCGGTGCTATCCGCCATGAAGGATATATTCCCTGGGATGATGACATTGATCTGGTGATGCTGCGGGAAGATTATGAACAGTTTGTGCAGATTGCGCCTGCATGGCTGAAAGAAGATCTGGTGCTTCAGACTGTGTATACAGAGAAAAACTACCTTCGCGGCCACGCCCAGATCCGAAACAGTAAGACCTGCGGCTGCAATGAAGAAGATAAAAAAGCAGGTTATAACTGCGGCATTTTCATTGACATTTTTCCCTTAGACGGTATGCCAAAGACGGAAAAAGTCAGAAAAAGCTGGGCAAAGAAGATTGAAATTTACTGGACTGTACTTTATACATGGTACCGGTTTGATTATTATGAAAATGCAACGGTTTTCGGAAAAGTCCTTCATGGTATTGGGGCTATTCTCCATGTTCCTATGCGCAAGGCTTATAAGGGATATGAAAAACTGTGTACCCGTTTCAAAGGCAAAGACACAGAATACGTCTGCGATACTGTATTTATCCGCTATCTGGAGAAGAATACCTGGAAGCGGGAATGGTTTAAAGAAGCTGTCTACATGCCTTTTGAAAACCGCAGGATACCTGTTCCTGTAGGTTATGACGGAAGACTCACCGCTGAATACGGCGATTACATGAAACCGGCCAAAGCGCCAACTATGCATGGCGGGCTGATATTGGATCCGGATGTGCCATATACGGAATATTTAAAAAGAGAAAATTGATAGGGCTTTACCCAGGTAATTATTTGAGGTGGAAAATTTCGCACGATCCACACGCCGCTGGTACAGACAAGGGAAACCTGAGAGATGCAGGAGAAGCGTGCGCCTGCCAAATAATTATCTGGTTTAGCATATATAAATAGCAGAAGACGCGCCAAAACTGGCGCGCTTTTTTTGACTGCTGGTATTATCCGGAGGTTATCGTATCTTACATCAACTTAAAAACGATGCCACCGCTGCCTCCTTAGAATGAATCAGGTGAACCCGTATAGAAGCTACTGCGCTTGGCAGGTCATGGTTTTTGATGTAGTTGATCAGCTCTAAGTGTTCCATGGCGGCTACTTTGTGGCGTTCCCAGATGTTTTGTTCGCCCAAAATGCGGATGCGGATATTCTGGTCGTAGATCTGGGACAGGTTCATGTTCAGGTATTTGTTTTTACAGGCGTCGGCAATGGTGCGGTGTAAGGCATTGTCAATATTGCAGAAGATAACGGCGTCTTTCTGCTCTAAGATATCACTGCTTAAGATCTTATTTGTCTGTTCTTCTAATTCAAGAAGTTTATCCATATCAATATATTTGCTGTAGTTTTCAATAATGTAGGGTTCCATGAGCAGTCTGGCTTCAAAGGTCATGGCGATCTCTTTCATGGTCAGCGGCAGGACCCTGATCCCCTTTTTGGGAATGATCTGTACTAGCTGCTCCTGGGCCAGCATATTTAAGGCTTCACGGATAGGCGTGCGGCTTGCGTCGATCTCTTCCATTAACATCATTTCGCTTAAGATGTCATTTGGCTTGTATTCGCAGTGGATGATCTTTGATTTTATGGTCTCATAAGCGATCTGTTTTAAGTTTGTGTCTGTTTTCTTCATGTCAACTGATCCCCTTTTGTATACTCTTACAGAATCTGCCACTGACAGCTTCTTTTAGATGCATGTCAACTTACATTCATCTTGCATACAAGATGAATACGTTTTCTTATTAACAAGTTGCGGTTATTATTTAATTATAACAAGGAAGCGACATATTGGCAAAGAATTAATAGCTGTTTTGTATAAAATGTGTAATGTGCATCAGAGAAACGATGCAGGTAGAAGGGAGTTTCGTAATGGAATTGAAATGGAAGAAAGCTGTTCCTGTGTTTGCGGCAGCAGCAATGACTGCAATGGCGCTTTCGAGGGGCAGCGGCATGGAAAGGGGAGTTTTATGAAGATCACGGATATTAAGACCATAAAGCTGCAGTACCCATATAAAGACTGGATCGCCGACGGCTGCGGAAGCTGCGGCGCCAGAGGTGCCTTTCTTATATTCATTGAAACGGATACGGAACTTACAGGCATTGGAGAAGCAGCAACTTTTGGAAGTTCCATGGATGCCATGGAATTTATAGTAGAAAAGCAGTTAAAACCATTACTTTTAGAAGAAGACCCCACGAAGATCGAATTTCTTCACCAGAAAATGCTGTGGAACAGTTGGGCAAATGGCCGTCAGGGAATGGTCATGGGCGTGATCAGCGGCATTGATGTGGCTCTCTGGGATCTACTTGGAAAGGCGGCTGGCCTTCCGGTATGCAAATTGCTGGGACAGGTAAGCGATAAAGTCCAGGGATATGCAAGCGCTGGATTTTACGCAAAGGGAAAGACATTAGAGGATCTGCAAAAGGAGATCGAAGGTTATCTGGACCGTGGATTTACAGCTTTTAAAATGAAGATCGGCAGAACGGCAAACAACTACAAAATGCGTCTCCAGTATATGAAAAACGGGGATTTCTACCTTACCAATGAAGAAGATAAAGCCCGGATCGAACTGGTAAGACGGACCATTGGCCCGGATAAGACCTTAATGGTAGACATGAACTGCACCTGGGATGTGGATGATGTACTCCGTTCCAAAGAGTTTTTTGAGAAAAATGACATTTTCATGGTAGAAGAGCCGATCCGCTCTGATGATATTGCAGGCTACAGACGTCTTACAAGAGAAATGGGCGGCATCCGGGTAGCCGGAATTGAGTCAGAACAGGGAGTTGCAAGATTTGGCGAGATGATCGCCACAGACACCATGGATGTGGTACAGGCCTCTCTTGGCTGGGCCGGCGGATTTACCGGCTGCCGCAAGATCGCAGCCACTGCCCAGGCTTTTGATAAATTGTATACACCACATTCCTTCTTCTCAGCGGTCATGACAGCTGCCAACATCCAGTTTGCAGCGTCACAGGCTAACATACCGTTTATTGAGGCAGAGGAAAATGAAAACCCGCTGCGTACAGAATTACTTGGGGCGCCGATCGAAACAGACGGCCACATGAATTATCTGGTAACAGATAAGCCGGGACTGGGCGTAGAACTGAACTGGGATGTAGTAGAGAAATATATTATGCGTTAAAAATCAAAACTTCCCCCTGCATAAGCAGAGGTAAGGATAAATAATTAAGTACATTAAAATTCAAATTTCAATAACAGGAGGAAACAAAAATGAAAGTAGGATTTATCGGGTTAGGAATTATGGGAAAGCCAATGGCAAAGAACCTTTTAAAAGCGGGTCATCAGGTTTGCGTCAATGACTTTAAAAAAGAAGCAGTAGAGGAACTGGTAGCAGCAGGCGCTACAGCAGGTGCAAATAACGCAGAAGTAGCAAAGGGCGTAGATGTAGTCATCACCATGGTGCCAAACTCTCCAAATGTAAGAGCTGCTCTGTTAGGTGAAAATGGTGTTGCAGAGGGCGCAGATAAGGATACTGTAGTTATCGACATGTCCTCTATCGATCCAGTAGAGTCCAAAAAGATCGCTGCTGAATTAAAAGAAAGAACCGGCATGGAAATGTTAGACTGCCCGGTATCCGGTGGAGAGCCAAAGGCAATTGACGGAACCTTATCTATCATGTGCGGCGGTAAGAAAGAAGTATTTGACAAGTATACGGATCTTTTAAAGGCAATGGGAAGCTCTGTTGTATACGTAGGTGAGATCGGCTCCGGAAACGTAGCAAAACTGGCTAACCAGATGGTCGTTGCAGCTAATATCGGCATCTGCGCAGAGGCCATGACTTTTGCAAAGAAAATGGGAACCGATCCGGAACTGGTATATCAGGCAATCCGGGGCGGCCTTGCTGGTTCTACCGTTATGGATGCAAAGGTCCCGATGATGTTAGCAGGAAACTACAAGCCTGGATTTAGGATTGACCTGCATATCAAGGACTTAAACAATGCATTAAACGCTTCCCACGCCATTAACATGCCGGTTCCAATGACTGCCCATATGATGGAAGTAATGCAGGAATTAAAGAACCACGACGAAGGTAGCTGCGACCATGATGACATTATCCGTTACTATGAGAGAATGACAGGTGTTTCTATTGTAAAGGAGAAATAGGAAGCAGGAAACACGATCATAAGTCAGATCTGAAAGGGAAAAGCTATGAATACAGATTTTATCAAGGGCGTTATTGTTCCTATTATTACAGTTATTGATGAGGATGAAAAGATCGACGAAGCAGCTATGCGGGCGCAGGTGGACTATGTTATTAATGGCGGTCTTCACGGGATCCTTGCTTTTGGTTCCAACGGCGAGTTTTACCAGATCGAAGAAGAGGAAATGGAGCGGGGATTTAAGATCATGGTAGACCAGGCTGCTGGAAGAGTTCCGGTTTACTTTGGTATCGGTGCTATCAACACAAAGAAGTGTGTTCGTCTTGCCAAAATGGCAGTGGCAAACGGTGCAGCAGGCATCTCCATTTTACAGCCAATGTTCTTAAAACCGAATTTTAATGAATTATTCCTCCATTTTAAAACGATTGCGGAAGCAGTTCCCAATACACCGGTTCTGCTGTATAATAACCCAGGAAGAGTTGGCTATACTTTAAGCGCGGATCTGGTGGAAAAACTGGCCCATGAGGTGAAAAATATTGTTGGTATGAAAGATACCTCCGGTGATATCACCCAGACAGAGGAATTTATCCGAAGAAATGCAGATGTGGGCTTTAAAGTATTTGGCGGAAAGGATACATTGTTATATGCCAGCTTATGTATTGGCGCTGTTGGTGGTGTGTGTACGGCCGGAAACTTTATGCCGGAGCTGATCGTAGATATCTACAATAAATACGTGGCAGGAGACATGAAAGGTTCCCTGGAAGCCCAGTATAAGTTAAATCCGGTGCGTCTGGCTATGGACGGAGCCAGCTTCCCGGTAGCAGCAAAGGACATGGCGATCATGCGCGGGCTGGCAGCCGGAAAGCCGTATTTACCAAATCTTCCAACACCGGAAGGTGCGTCTTATGACAAGATGAAGAAAGAAATGGAAAAAGCAGGTCTGATCTAATATGAAACATACAGTTACATTAAGAAATGGAGTGCAGGTTCCGGCCTTAGGGCTTGGAACCTGGTTCCTTGGTGAAAATAAGTCCGCCAGAGAGCGGGAACTGGAAAGTCTGCGTGCAGGTGTTGCAGCAGGCATGACGCTGATCGATACAGCGGAAATGTATGGAAATGGAAAAGCGGAAAGTCTTATAAAAGAGGTCATTTCTGATAAAAAACGGGATGATCTTTTTCTGGTATCCAAAGTTCTGCCAAACAATGCGGGGAAACACCGCCTGGAGCGTGCGTTAGATGATTCCATGAAACGGATGGGCGTGGAATATCTGGATCTTTATCTGTATCACTGGAGAGGAAATTATCCTCTGAAAGAAACCGTAGCAGAGCTGGAACGTGTAAAAAAGGCAGGAAAGATCCGGGAATGGGGCGTTTCCAACTTTGATATTGATGATATGGAAGAACTGTGGATGATCCCGGAAGGCCGGAACTGCCTGGTAAATCAGGTCCTTTATCATACCGGCTCCAGAGGGATTGAATACAGCCTTCTGCCGTGGATGAGAAAGCATGACGTGGCATTAATGTCCTATTGCCCTCTGGCACAGGCGGGAACTTTAAGAAGGGGAATTTTAAATAACCCGGTTTTAAAAGAGATCGCCAAAAAGTATGATGCCACCATAGAGCAGATCATGCTTGCCTGGAATATCCGGGACGGCCATACTATTGCCATTCCAAGAAGCGGCCGGGCAGAGCATACACTGCTTAACGCCCAGGCAGATAAGATCCAGTTGACAGAAGCTGATTACAAAGCCATTGATCAGGCCTATCCGCCGCCAACCAGGAAAGAGTTTCTGGATATACAGTAAAAG
>CAVDQU010000103.1:2283-9753 GCA_963611035.1 Agathobaculum sp. | reverse complement strand
CCTGTATCTTATCTAAAGAAGCTTTTTCCTGGTTTATCTTCTCATCCTGAACAGACTCATCACTTTTAAAGCGAAGAAGCTTCTGGGAAACTTCACTGCGACGCAAATTCACCTGTTCTAACATAGTCTCATAGCGCTGCTGTCTTGCAGTGAGACCTGCTTTTTCATTTAAAGCCTGGATAATATTACTTTTAGCCTGTTCAATGGCAGTTTCCAGGCTTTGGATCGTAGAATCTGCTTCCTGCAGCTGCTCTTTTGCAGCTTCTAAACGGTTCCCTGCATCTTTTGCCTGTTCTCCCGCCTTCTGCCGGTCATTTTTATAAGATGCCAGCTGCTCCTCATAGTGAGCCAGATCTTTTGCAATGGCATCTTTACGGCTCTTATAATGCTCTTCGTTGGCCTCTTCTGTATGGATCTGCTCTCTGAGGACATTGATCTGACCTTCGCTGGTGCTTTTTGCCATAGCTGCCTCGTTTAAGGCATTCCGGTGGTTAGTCAAAGTTTCCTCTAACTTAGCCAGTTTTTCTTCTAGGGCGTCATATTCTTTGCGCAGGTCATCCGCCTTTTTCTGGGTCTCTTCTACGTCCCCGGAAAGAAGGCGTCTGCGATTTTCTACTGCTTTTAACTGCCCCTGGGTATTTTCTGTGTCCAAAAGAAACTGATTGGCATCACAAAGTTTTAATTCTTCTTTTAACTGAAGATATTCCCTTGCAGATTTTGACTGCCGTTCCAATGGACCTACCTGTTTTTCCAGTTCTGCTAAAATATCGCTGACACGTACCAGATTGGCTTGTTCATCCTCTAACTTTTTCTGGGCAATGGATTTGCGCCGTTTATATTTTACAATACCAGCTGCCTCATCGAAGAGTTCACGCCGGTCTTCCGGCTTTCCGCTTAAGATCTTGTCGATCTGGCCCTGTCCAATGATAGAATAGCCCTCTTTGCCGATACCTGTATCGTAAAACAGCTCATTAATATCCTTCAGACGGCAGGCGCTGCCGTTGATCATATATTCACTTTCACCAGAACGGTATAAACGCCTGGAAACAGTGACCTCATCATAATCAATAGCCAGCTGATGATCCGAATTATCCAGCGTGATAGCCACATAAGCAAAGCCCTGGGGTTTTCTAAGCTCTGTACCGGAAAAGATAACGTCCTGCATGCTGGCGCCTCGCAGCTGTTTGATACGCTGCTCGCCCAGTACCCAGCGGACGGCATCGGCAACATTGCTCTTTCCACTTCCGTTAGGGCCTACAATTCCGGTGATACCATTGTGAAATTCAAAAAGCAGTTTATTGGCAAAGGACTTAAATCCCTGGATCTCAATGCTTTTTAAATACATGTTTCACCCGCCTTAAGTTTTAAAATGCCGTTATAGGCAGCTAACTGTTCTGCTGCCTTTTTGGTGCGGCCTTTTCCACGGCCGATCTCCTGATCACCTACAAGAGCGCGTACCTCAAAGGACTTGTTGTGATCCGGTCCTTCTTCCTTCAGGATCTCATAAGTCAGTTCTCCGTCCTGACGGCTCTGTACGATCTCCTGTAAGATAGTCTTGCTATCATAAAAGAGCTGCTTGTGTTCAATATCATTTAAAATGAACCTGTGAATGTACTCTTTTGCACTAGCAAAACCACCGTCCAGATAAATGGCTCCGATAACAGCTTCCATAGCGTCTGATACAACAGAATTACGGTTTCTTCCGCCGGTTGCGTCTTCTCCCTTGCCTAAAAACAGATAGCTTCCTAACCGGATATCTTCTGCACAGTAGGCCAGAGTTGGCTCGCAGACAATGCTGGCTCTGATCTTAGTCAGATCTCCTTCCGGTTTGTCTGTGTACTTGTGATAGAGAAAATCGCTGGTAACGATCTCTAAAACTGCGTCTCCTAAAAATTCCAGACGTTCATTGCAGTGATTGTGGTCTAATCTGTGTTCATTTGCATAGGAACTGTGGGTCAGCGCCTGTGCTAATAAATTTTTGTCCTGGAAATGATAAGATATCTTATCTTCCAGTTCTTTTAACTGTGTATTCATAATATAGTTCCCTCTTTCAGATACCTTAGCAACACAAAAGGGCTGTTATACAACAGCCCTGGATTCCTGTCATTTAGTTCAGTGCATTCTTAATCTGTTCAACTGCGTCCCCAACGGTAACGATCTGTTCTGCAGCCTCATTTGGAATCTCAATGTCAAACTCTTCTTCAATTCCCATGATGATCTGGAAAATGTCCAGAGAGTCCGCACCCAGGTCATCTACAAACGTAGCTGCCATTGTCACATCCTCCGGTTCAATGTTCAACACTTCTGCGATAATTCCCTGTAATTTTTCAAATTCCATTTCTTAGCTCCTCTTTCTTAGATCTTTATTCTTTGATTTCTTCTGTTTTTCCGTTTCCAACTGTCAAGGATTCTTTTATCTTTTCATTGATCTGCTGTTCCTTGAACGTTACACATTGGATGATGGAATTGCGTACCTCTGTACGCTTTGAACTTCCGTGGGTTTTTACTACCAGGCCCTTTAAGCCTAATAACGGCGCTCCGCCGTACTGGCTGGCATCAAATGCCTTTAATGTGGTCTTCAAAGCCGGCTTTACTAAAAGAGCACCGATCTTGCTTCTTAAAGTGGCCATCATGCCCTGTTTTACCATGTGGATCAGTGTAGCTCCCACGCCCTCGTAAAGTTTAAGGATCACATTGCCTGTAAATGCTTCACAGACAATAACATCTGCTCCGCCGTGTGGGATCTCTCTTGCTTCAATGCTGCCAATGAAGTTAATATCTGAACAGGCTTTCAGAAGTGGAAATGTTTCTTTTACAAGAGCATTTCCTTTTTCCTCTTCTGCTCCGATATTTACAATGGCAACTCTTGGATTTTTGATGCCTAACACATGCTCCATATAGATGGAACCCATCCGGGCAAACTGCACCAGGTGAGATGGTCTGGCATCTACATTGGCACCGCAGTCGATGAGCAGGGATACACCCTTTTCAGTAGGGATAAGAGGTGCTAACGGTGGACGTTCCACGCCTTTTATCCTTCCTACGATCACCTGTCCGCCTACTAAGATGGCGCCTGAGCTTCCCGCAGATACAAAAGCATCTGCTTCTTTATTCTTTACAAGGTTCATGCCTACCACAATGGATGAGTCCTTCTTCTTGCGAATGGCATTTACCGGCGGTTCTTCTGTAGCGATCACCTCTGTGGCATTCACCACCTGGATCTGCTCTTTGTTGTAAGTATATTTGGAAAGCTCTGCATTTACCACAGCTTCCTGACCTACTAAAAGTACCTGGATCCCTGGTTTTGCCTGCACCGCCTCTACGGCTCCTGCAACCATCTCAACTGGCGCCAGATCGCCGCCCATAGCATCTACAGCTATTTTGATCATAAAAGACTCTCCTCTCGGTTTCGCAATACAATTATTAATATACTAGATGTCGTATCATAAATCAATACGTTTTTGTGTGAATTTCATACCCGCGTATTATCGCAAAAGAGGACCCCGGGATTGCTCCCGGGATCCTCTGATCTTCGTTCTTCTACAGATTATTCAGCTGTATTAACGATCTCGCGCTTGTTGTAGCTTCCGCAAGCCTTGCATACTCTGTGAGGCATCATCAGGGCTCCGCACTTGCTGCACTTAACCAGGTTTGGTGCGCTCATCTTCCAGTTTGCTCTACGGCTGTCTCTTCTTGCTTTAGAAGATTTATTCTTTGGACAAATAGACATGGTTTACACCTCCTTCAACTGTTTAAAAATATCCTGGATAACTGACATTCTTGGGTCCAGTGACCTGTTGTCGCAGTCACAAGTCCCTCGGTTGAGATTTGTGCCACATCTATTGCAAATCCCCTTGCAGTTATCACTGCAGAGAACTCTCATAGGCAGGTTCAAGGTTAACTCATTACCAACCAGCTGGTCGACATCCAGATTATAACCATTAATATAGAACTGCTCATCCAAAGCTTCTATGCGGTCTTCCTTCGTCTGATTCATATCCAGCTCCTGGTCGATCTCCAGTTCAAAAGGAACAATTACCGGATCTAAGCATCTGGCACATGGCATCTGAAGACTTAAAACAGCCTTTCCAGTCACAGTCAGAACTCTTTCGCCCTGGTTTGTAATAGCCAGAGTTACCGGCTCTTTTTCCACAACTTTGTAAGAACCATCCGGTCCTTTAAAATGTGTCATTTCCAATGGAACAGTATAGGTTTTGGATTTCCCTTCAACAGGGAACAGTTCTGATAAATTAATCAGCATATCGTACTCCTTGATATGCACCTATGCTATTATACATAGGTGCACCGGGTTTGTCAACAAAATTTTCCAAAAATATTATTTTACCAGTCTTAAAGTCTCTCTTGCGATTGCCAGCTCTTCGTTGGTTGGGATCAGCATAACTTTTACCTTGGAATCCGGAGCAGAAATGATCCTTCTCTCTCCTCTTATATCGTTTGCTTCGTCATCGATCTTAACGCCTAAGTAGCCTAAGTATTCGCAAACGCTCTTTCTGGTAGCCTTATCATTTTCACCAACGCCTGCGGTGAATGCAATAGCGTCTACACCGTTCATAGCTGCTGTATAAGCACCAACATACTTGGCAACACGGTAAATGAATGCATCCAGAGCTACTGCTGCCAGATGATTTCCTTCTTCCTTTGCCTTCTCAATATCACGGAAGTCGCTGGAGACGCCGCCGCTCATACCTAAAATACCTGACTTCTTATTTAAGATGTTCAGAACTTCGTTTACATCTTTTCCTTCCTTGTTGCAGATGAACTGAACAACAGCAGGATCAATGTCACCGCTTCTGGTACCCATGATCAGGCCTTCAAGAGGTGTAAGTCCCATACTGGTATCTACGCACTTGCCGCCGATGGAAGCAGATACGCTGGCACCATTTCCCAAGTGGCAAACGATAACTTTTGCCTTCTCTGGATCTAAGTTGCCGAACTTAATAGCTTCGCCGGATACGAACATATGGCTGGTTCCGTGGAAGCCGTAACGACGGATGCTGTATTTCTCATAGTATTCATGAGGAATTGCGTACATATAAGCCTTCTCTGGCATAGACATACCGAATCCGGTATCCCATACTGCTACGTTTGGCTTGCCAGGCATAGCTGCTTCACATGCCTCGATACCCATTAAGTTAGCTGGGTTGTGCAGAGGTCCTAAGTCGAAGCACTCACGGATAACTCTCTTAACATCTTCATTTACTACAACAGATTCGCTGTAGATAACGCCTGCGTGAAGTACGCGGTGTCCAATAGCGGAAATTTCATCGGTGCTTGTGATCACGCCGTGATCCTTGTCCTGTAAAGCTTCCATAACCAGGTTGATAGCTACAGTGTGGTTTGGCATTGGCTTCTCAACAACAAATTTGTCTTTGCCAGCTGCCTGATGAGTCAGCTTGGAACCATCAATACCGATTCTTTCGCAAAGGCCCTTTGCAACAACGCTTTCGTTGTCCATGTCGATCAGCTGATACTTTAAGGAAGAGCTTCCGCAGTTGATAACTAAAATCTTCATAATAGGTGATTCTCCTGTAATTATTATTCAAAAAGTTCCGGGTGTCGTCAGCGCAATGCGCAGGCACCCGGCAGCTTTATGTTTATCGCTTCTTAAATTAGTTGTTCTGGCACTGTACAGCTGTGATAGCTACAACACCTACGATATCGTCAGCAGAGCATCCTCTGGACAGATCGTTTACCGGCTTAGCAATACCCTGGCACATTGGGCCGTAAGCAGCTGCCTTGCCAAGTCTCTGAACCAGCTTGTAGCCGATGTTGCCTGCATCCAGATCTGGGAATACCAATACGTTAGCATGTCCGGCAACCTGAGAGCCTGGAGCCTTGGAAGCACCGATCTCAGGAACGATAGCAGCGTCTAACTGCAGTTCGCCGTCTAATGCCAGCTCTGGAGCCATTTCCTTAGCTAACTTGGTAGCTTCTACTACTTTGTCTACATCAGCATGCTTTGCGCTTCCCTTGGAAGAATGGGACAGCATAGCAACCTTTGGCTCATGTCCTACTAACATCTTGAAGCTCTCAGCGGAAGAAACAGCGATTGCTGCCAATTCATCTGGAGTTGGGTTCTGGTTCAGACCACAGTCAGCGAATACGAAAGTACCGTTGTCGCCGAGATCGCAATCCGGAACTTCCATTAAGAAGAATGCGGATACCAGCTTGGTTCCTGGTTTGGTCTTGATAACCTGTAAGCAAGGTCTTAAGGTGTTTGCTGTAGAATGGCAAGCGCCGGATACCATACCGTCAGCATCGCCGTTCTTGATCATTAAGCAGCCATAGTAAGCATAGTCGCTTAAGATGGTCTCTTTTGCCTTTTCAGGAGTCATGCCTTTTGCTTTTCTTAACTCAACGAAGAGATCAATATATTCCTGGGTCTTCTCGTAGGTCTGTGGATTGATGATGGTTGCGCCGGAAACGTCTAAGCCCTTGCTGTGCTCCCCGATGTCCTCCGGTGTACCGATAATAACCAGATTAGCAAGTCCTTCTTTTAAAATTTTCTCAGCAGCTTCCCATGTTCTGCGGTCCATGGACTCTGGAAGAACGATAGTTTTTTTGTCTGCTTTTGCTTTTTCTTTGATAATGTCGATTACTGCCATAATCTTTTTTACCCCTTTCCTTATGTTGAAGCATATAACTTTATTATATACGTAGCCCCCAGTGGAAACAAGTTGAAATTAACGAAATCTTGCATTTTTTTTCATACTTTTCCAGTTATACACTTATATTTTCTCGTAATGATCTACGTTGATAACAAAAATCGTTGCTCCGCCAACTTCTACGGTCATAGGCATGGTAGCATAATTTACCATGGCGGTACCGGAGATATAAGGCATGTTTACAGTCAGCTTCTGGTGCTGTCCGCATTCCTGCTTGATCAGAGAGATGACTTCCTCCACTCTCTCATCTTCTACACCGATCATCAGTGTAGTATTTCCCTTTTTCAGGAAGCCGCCGGTGGTGGACAGTCTGGTCACACTGTAGTGGTGCTGGTTTAAAAGGCTTACTACATCATCTTCATTATCGTTTCGTACAATGGCATATACTAATTTCATAGTCTGGTCCTCCTTGTTTTGCACATGAATCTTATGTAAGTATAGCATATAAAACTAAAAACCGGCATCGAAATTTGGCTCCGGTGCCGGTTTTCTAATATTTTTAACAGTTTTTCAATATTTCTGTCTGATCTGTGCAGACTCACTTCTTTATTTTATGAATTAGCAGCTGGTTTTGTTCCCAGTGTGATCTGGACATCATGTTCTACATATGCGCCGTTTACAAGGGACTGTACAGTCAGATCAACGGTAGAACCGCCTTCATAGTAGGTAAGCATCTGCTTTAATTCTTCCATATTGGTAACAGACTGTCCGTCAAACTTGGTAATGATGTCCTTTTCCTTTAAGTCAGAATTTGCTGCTGCACAGCCAGGTACGATCTTGTATA
>CAVDQU010000103.1:0-2273 GCA_963611035.1 Agathobaculum sp. | reverse complement strand
CGTAGATACCAACCGGCATACCATATTCCTTGGAAGCGTTAGCATCAATATTGGTTCCCTGGATACCCAGATATCCCTGAGCGCTTTCATCTACAGCTTCTCTTGTTTTCTTGGTCATCAGGGTATTTAAGATCTCCTGAGCCTTTGAGATCGGGATGGCAAAGCCCATGCCTTCTACTTCTGTAGAGGCGTTCTTTGCAGCGTTGATACCGATCACATTGCCGTTTAAGTCAAGAAGTGCGCCGCCGCTGTTGCCAGGATTGATGGCTGCGTCTGTCTGGATATAAGTATGCTGGATGCCGTTTTCATCTGTGATCTCACGGTCTAATGCGCTGATATAACCAACAGTCAGTGACTGTCCATATCCAAGGGCATTACCAATGGCGATCACCTGCTGTCCTACTTTTACATTATCAGAGTTGCCTAAGGTTGCTACTTTGATCTTGCTCATGGTATCAGATGGGATATCAGAAAGCTTTACAGCTACGATCGCCAGGTCGGTTGCGGAATCAGTGCCTTTAACAGCTGCAGCTACCTGTGTGCTGTCATTAAATGTAACCTTCATGTCAGTTGCACCGGAAACAACATGGTTGTTGGTGGCGATCAGAAGTTCTGTATCATTCTGTCCAACAATAATACCGGAGCCGCTGCTCTGTGCCTGATAAGTCTGCGGCATGCCAAAGAAATTGTCCTGCTCAACGGTCATGGTATCGTTGATAGCTACCAGTGAAGGCATTGCCTTTTCTGCAATAGAAGAAACATCTGTTACCGTAGATACGGTTGTAGTACTCTGACCATCAGAAGCTGCACTTGTTTCTGGTACCTGTGCCACTGTGGTACCTTCTGCTTCTGCTGTTGCAGCAGCCGTTATATCAGAAAGTCCTGTAAGACGGGCACCTACATAATTGACACCGGTCATTACACCGCCTGCAACGGTTCCGAAAAGAACTGCTGCTGCTGTGATGCCGGCTGCCTTTCTTGCCCAACTGCTTTTATGTTTTGGTGCCTGAGGTGCTTCACGGTATTCGTTTTTGTAAGTTCTCTCTCGTTCAGGTCTCTGCTGTCTGCTTTCCTGCCAATGGTCTTTTCTTTCAGAAGAGGATCTTTCACGATCTTCTGAATAGCGGGAACGATCAGGGGTCGTCCAGTTCACATTCTGTGAAGACTGCTGCTGTCTGCTTTCTGTCTCATGTTTTTCTGTTTCATGTTCATCTACATCATCCAAGATCTCTGTTCTTTCATTATCCTGTTTTGCAGTGATGAAGGAATCTTCCTCATTCATTCTATTTTCTTTATTTTCTCTATCTTCTTCGTACATATTAAACGCTCCTTTCAGGTGCTTAGCTTTCTTTCCTTTTGATGACTACAATATACCTTTGGTTTTTGACACAATTGTGATGCAAATGTGTATATTCTGTGTCCTGTTTTTAAGGTGTGGTAGACGAACACCGGGTCCGCGGGTATAATAATACCATATCAGGAAATAAAAGAACAGGAGAACAGGTACTGAATGAAGATAAACGTAACCGGCATTGTAGCTGAATATAACCCTTTTCACAATGGACACGCCTATCAGATCCGGGAAGCCAGAAAGATCACAGGCGCTGATTACTGCGTGGCTGTTATAAGCGGGGATTTTGTGCAGCGTGGGGAAGTATCTGTTTTCAGCAAATATCTCCGGACAAAAATGGCCCTTTTAAGCGGTGCGGACCTGGTCCTTGAGATCCCGTCTATTTTTGCGGTCAGCAGCGCCGAAGACTTTGCTGCCGGCTCCGTGGCTCTTTTAGATGAGCTTGGTGTCGTTACCCATCTCTGTTTTGGCAGCGAGACCGGGGAAAGTGGAAATTTTATGGATGCAGCAAAGATCCTTGCCAAAGAACCGGCTGCATTTTCAGAAAAATTAAAAGAAGGCCTGCAAAATGGCCTTACCTGGCCCCAGGCAAGAGTTCAGGCTTTAAATGAGTTTATGCCCGACGGGGAGATCGCGCCCCTTTTAGATACGCCAAACAATCTGTTAGGAGTGGAATATTGCAAGGCATTAATAAAAAGAAACAGTCCGATCACGCCTGTTACTGTCAAACGAAAGGGAAATGGCTATCACAGCGAAGAATTAGACGGGGAAATGGCTTCTGCTTCGGCTATCCGAAAGGGGATTTTTACCAGAGATGGAGATCTGTCTGCCAATGGATCAGGCGATACGGCTTTCCTCTCCCTGGTTCCGGAAGAAATACGTTCTCTTTTTCAGACAGAACTTCCCTTACAGGCCAATGATC
>CAVDQU010000102.1:0-9765 GCA_963611035.1 Agathobaculum sp. | reverse complement strand
TGGCGGTACCGGAGTGGCACGCAAGTTCGTGCTCGCGGCAATCGAATCCGGTGCAGTGAACTTTATCATGCCATTCCTTATGGTGGTAGGTGCCATGGGCTTTATGTTTGGTACTGGCGGTAGCGCCCTGATCGCCAAGACTATGGGCGAAGGCAAAAAGGAGAAAGCACAGGAGATCTTTTCTCTTTTGGTTTGTGCCACAGCTGTGTCTGGTATTATAATTGCTGTTATCAGTATCATTTTTTTACGCCGCATTGCCATGTTCCTTGGAGCAGAAGGAGAGATGCTGGAGAATTGCGTCCGGTATGGTCATATCATTCTTGTTGCTCTTCCGTTTTTGATGCTCCAGTACGCCTTTTCCAGTCTTTCCGTAACAGCAGAAAAGCCGAAACTGGGTCTGATGGTAACGATCATGTCAGGCGTACTCAATATGATCGGTGACGCCCTGTTTATGGGTGTGTTCCACTGGGGCATTGCCGGAGCAGCTATGGCATCTGCTATGGGACAGATCATAGGCGGAACTGTACCACTTGTATATTTCCTGAGAAAGAACAGCAGCAGCTTGCAGATCAGAAGACCAAAGTGGGATGGAAGATCCCTTTTCCGTGCCTGCACCAATGGCGTATCAGAGCTTATGAGCAACATTTCCATGTCCATCGTAGGAATGCTTTACAATGGCCAGTTGATGCGTTATGCCGGGGAAGACGGCGTGGCTGCTTATGGAACCATTATGTATGTGGACTTTATTTTTCTGGCCATTTTTATCGGTTATGCTACCGGCGTGGCTCCGGTAGTCAGCTATCATTATGGAGCTGGAAATAAGAAAGAACTGAACAATCTGTTAAAGAGAAGTGGCATTCTGATCGCTGCGGCATCCATTGCAATGCTGCTTTCATCGGAGCTGCTGGCAAGACCGTTAGCCAGCATTTTCGTGGGATATGACGCAGAACTTCTGGATATGACCGTGCATGCATATTCCATTTACGCCATCTCATTCTTATTCTGCGGATTTTCTATTTTCAGTTCTGCCTTTTTTACAGCACTGGGAGATGGATTTACTTCTGCAGTGATCGCTTTTTTACGTACACTGGTATTTGAAAGCGCCTGCGTTATCATTCTGCCTATGATCTTTGGACTTAACGGTATCTGGAGCGCCATTATCGTGGCAGAGTGCATGTCAGTGACAGTGTCCCTGCTCTTTTTAGTGGCAAAGCGGAAACAGTATCAGTATTTTTAAAGATTGTTAAAGCAAGGAGAAATATATGGATATTAAGGAGATCATTCAAAGAGATCAGGGATATAATGGAAATAATCTGAATATCCCTAAAAATTTAAAAGCCAATGCGCAAAAACTGTGCTGGCAGTATAATCAGACAACAGCAGATGAAGGGGAAACGCGCAGTGAGATATTACATCAGCTGTTTGGAAAATGTTCTGATCTTACCTTTATTGAGCCTTCTTTTCGCTGTGATTATGGCTTTAATATTTTTACAAGCGGGCTGACTGTCATCAACTATAATTGTGTGATCTTAGACACTTCTCCCGTGCGTATTGGAGAAAATGTCTTTATAGCGCCAGGAGTGTGTATTGCCTGTGCTGGTCATTCCATTGATCCGGTGCAGCGGGCAGAAGGGATCAGCACTTCAAAACCGATCACAATCGGAAAAGATGTATGGATCGGCGCCAATGCCGTTATATGCGGTGGCGTCACCATTGGAGAAGGAAGCGTGATTGGTGCCGGAAGCGTTGTAACAAAGGATATCCCGCCTATGGTAGTAGCAGCCGGAAGCCCTTGTAAGGTGATCCGTAGTGTGCGGGAAGAAGATAAGATAGCAAAAGATGAAATGGCATTTTAAGGACATACAGCTTTTGGAGAGCAGTGATCAATGAAGATAAAACAGATCAAAGCATTTTTAATCGAAGAATTCGGTAAGGATAAGGGAAAAGTATATTGTTTGACAAGCAGGAAAAGATCCTGGATACACTGATCAGGAATACAAAAAATAAATCAAAAGATTAGATGAAGACCCTTGTGCAGACCATCCTTCCCCGTATTGCTTTGTACAAGAGTCTGCCAGAAGAGGATCGGTTTAAGATTATGCGAGCATATATGCTGGATATAGTGGCAGCTCAAAAGCATGCATCTACAGCAAAAATGGAAGTCATACCAGGATTCTATTTCCTTTACAGTCATATATCCCTTAAGATTATGGCAACGTCTGATCTGTGGGAAAGTGTTCAGGATCATGGGAAAGACTATTTTAGTGCAGATATTGCAAAATGCCTCTGGCACACAGCCTGTATGGAAAATGGCTGTGAGGAGCTGTGCCCTTTATTTTCATTGTTAACTATAATAAAAACATGGTTGACAATTGAATGCAACTTTGTTATACTCAAATCGTTTTCGGAGACAATTTATAAATACCTTAATACAAACAGAATATTTGTACAAAAACAAACTATCAGTTACAGACAGAAAGGAAGCTTATAATTGCTATGGATCACAAAAAAAGGCTTCTGGGACTGGAAAAGACGCTTTCGGGGCTTTCAGGATATGAAGGCTGGATGATCGCTAAATGCAGGTTCTGCCTTAAGGAACAGAAAGAAGACCGTGCAGAAGAGTTATTGCATTTTGAACAGCCAGATGATCAGGGATATACATATAAAATGCAGGTTCAGGGAAGGGATGCAAGACTTGTTAAAGTCCGTATTACAGGACAAAGCAGGAGAGCAGAGGAACGTTTAGAGGTCACGCTTATTGATCCGGGAAGTCTTTCCAGGGAAAAACAGCCTGACAGAACACCTGTTCTCGCAGAAGACACCCGATCATCCACACCTTTAACAGTAACAGAAAAAGAGATCCAGTCATATTTACAGGCAGTAAATGACACAAATCCCATTCATCGGGGAAAGGATGCCATTGTTCCAGGCTTTCTTATGGTAAACCGGTTGTTTGAAATGTTCCAGGACTGGATACCAGACCAGCTCCAAATGGATGTCCGTTTTCTCACGCCTTTGCAGGTGGGAGAAGAGGCAGTTTTCAGTATGAGTTCAGAAGAAAATAAAAAGATCATTCTGTTAAAAACTTCCACAAGGACTATTTTAAAAGCTGTTGTAACTGAGATCTGAGATCGAAAGAAAAACCAATTTGTCATATATTCTGCGTGATAAAAGAAAGGACGAAAATGATATGAGTCAGACAGCATCAAAATCCATTAACAGCGCAAAAACACACAGCATCTGGGATATACGAAGCCTTACCATCATGGCACTGATGACAGCGCTTCTGATCGTATCCACTTATATTAAGATCCCGCTGCCATTTTCTACTGCAAGCATTACAGCCCAGACCTTGATGGTAAACCTGATCGGCCTGCTTCTTTCACCGTTACAGACACTGGCAGTTATGGTAACATGGATCCTGTTAGGTGTTGTTGGAATTGGCGGTTCTTTAGGAAAGCTTTTAGGACCGGCTGGCGGATACCGTTACGGCAACCTGGTGGCGGCTGTTCTGATCTCCATGTTCTGCTGTAAAGTAAAGAAAGTAAGATGGCAGACTGCATTTATCATTATCGTTGGAATCCCTGTTATCTACCTGTTTGGAGCAGTTCAGATGAAATATGTGACCAACCAGCCATGGGGCGCCATCATGGTCCAGGCAGTGCTTCCATTTATCCCGTTAGATATTGTAAAATGTTTTGCAGCAGCAGGAATTGCAAAGCCACTGCGCAGACTGTTCCCGGCAGAATAAAGGAATATAGATAATAGATAGGTATAAGATAAAAAGGGTTAAACTATGAATAATGTATGGATCTTAGGAGGCCTTAGAAGCTTCATCGGCGTGAAAGACGGTATGTACCGTAAGATCCCCGCTGAAGTTCTGGGAGCCCGGGTTTTAGGAGAAATAAAAGATAAATATGCTTTAAAAGACAATGAGATCGATTACATAATAGGCGGCAATGCTGTGGCGGGAGGTGGAAACATCACCCGCCTTACGGCGCTTACAGCCGGTTTAAGTGAAATGATACCGGCCGTCACCTTAGATCTTCAGTGCGGTTCCGCCCTGGAAAGCATTACAGCGGCAGCAGCAAAGATCGAAAGCGGTCTGGCTGATCTGGTGATTGCAGGGGGCTTTGAAAGTTCCTCCACCCAGCCGGTGCGTATGTGGAATCCCAATCATCCGGATCATCAGGAAGGAAAGAGCTATACAGTGGCAAAATTCATTCCCGGTTTTCAGGGAGGGCAGGTCATGTTAGAGGGAGCGGAAAAAACAGCCCTTACAGAAAATGTTACCAAAGCAGAGTTGGATCCCTGGGTGCTGTTAAGCCATAAAAGAGCGGTCCAGGCAGCAAAAGAGGGAATCTTATCTGATATCCAGATCTCCATTGCAGACAGCAAAAAAGATGAAGGCATCAGGCCTTCCATGAGCCAGCGTTTATTAGACCGGCTTCCTTATTTATTGCCAGGCGGTTCTGTTATCACAGCTGCCAATGCCTGCCTCATGCACGACGGAGCGGCCTTTGTGGTCCTTTGTTCTGAAAAATACAGAAAAGAACATGTCTTAACGCCTCAGGCAGCATTCCGTTTTGGCACAGCCATTGGCAGCGATCCTTTTATGAGCCCTAAAACAGCGGTTCTGGCCATCAGAAAGCTGCTAAAACAGACTGGACTTTCCATAGATGAGATAGACAGCCTGGAAGTCAATGAAGCCTTTGCTGTGATCGATGTGCTTTTAGAGCGGGAATTTCCGGGTATCAGAGAGCGGTTAAATCCTTTAGGCGGGGCTCTTGCCTACGGACATCCTTACGGCGCATCCGGTGCCATTATCCTGTTACATCTGTTAAAAGATCTGGAATTGAACCAGGGAAGATTTGGCATCTGCGGCGTGGCAGCAGCAGGTGGGATCGGAACCGCCCTTCTGGTGGAACGGGTCTGAGATTTAAAAAGCATATTGCGGAGATAAAATTCATGGGAAAGATCAGCAACTATCTGGAAATGATAGAAGAGATACAAAATAAAACCCCCAAAAAAGAAGCATTTTGTACAGGAAACAGTTCTCTTACATACAGGGAACTGTTTCTTCTGGTTAAGGAAAAACAGAAAGAATGGAAACCATTAACCCAAAAGCAGCTGTACTTCATTCAGAAAGACCATGCTTTGGACCAGCTGACAGAATTTTTAGCCTGTCAGGGAATGGGCTATGTGCCTGTGATCCTTCCAAAAGATACAGCTGCAGGCCACAACGACACTCTGGTACAAAATCTTAGTGCAGAAGCAAAGATCCCGGAAGAAGCCTGCATGGCAGTTATGACTTCCGGAACGTCCGGTGAAAATAAGCTGCTTTTCAGAACCTTTGAAAGCTGGTATGATTATTTTCCCATTCAAAATGAAGTCTTTCACATTACCTCAGAAAGCCGCCTGTTTATGCAGGGAAGTCTGGCTTTTACCGGAAATATGAACCTGTATATGGCCCAGCTGTCCGCAGGGGCAACTATCCTTTCAGAAGACCGTTTTGATCCAAGATTGTGGATAAAAGAGATCAAACAGTGGCGGGCAGACGGCATTTACCTGATCCCCACCAAGCTCCATGCCCTGTATCAGGCTTTAAAGCATGAAGACCAGACACCTATAGAAGAAATAGAGACTATCCTAAGCGGTTCCCAGAGCCTGGGGAAAAAAGACGCTTTGGAGCTAAAAACATTTTTTCCAAAGGCAGAGATCACTCTCTACTATGGTGCCAGTGAGTTAAGTTACGTTACCTATATCCGGGACAGTGAGATGAATGAAGACAAGACCCGGATCGGCCGTCCTTTCCCCCAGGTGGATGTAAAGCTGAAAGAAGGAAGACTGCTTGTAAATACCGATTTTGGAGTGATCGGGGCTGGAAAAGAGGCAAGCGCAGGAGATTACGCCCACCAGGACCCAGAAGGATATTTCTGTTTTGACGGGAGAAAAGACGATATCTGCAATATCAATGGCAGGAAAATATCCACAGTCCGTGTAGAACAGGCTATATTAAATCTGGGAATAGCAGAGCAGGCAGCTGTAAAGCCTATAGAAAAGAATGGAAGAGCATATCTGGCTGCATGGGTCATTTTAAAAGATAAGACTTTATCTGTGGACGTACAGCAGGTCCGGAAAATGCTTAAATCTTCCCTTTCCGAAGAAGAGATCCCCAGACATATCTTTTTCCGGGATGCTTTTCCGGTAAATGAAAGCGGAAAGGTTTTAAAAAGGGATTTACGGCCGCCTACTTTTTCGTAACATTTTCTCGATACTGGCTTGGTGTACACCCAAAATATTTCTTAAATACCTTCATAAAATAAGAAGGTTCCTGATAGCCGGAGAGCAGTGCCACTTTGGAAACCGGTACATTGCTGGTTTTTAAAAGCTTTTCTGATTCTTTCATCCGTTCCTCTAATACGAGCACTGTAAAATTCTTTCCCATGATCTGGCGGATCAGGTCACTGGCATAGGGGGAGCTGATATGAAAATAGCTGGCTACATCTGGCAGTGTAATGGTTGCTAACTGTTGACGGATCAGCTTGCGAAGCTGGGCTTCAAAAGATGCCTGGTCAATATGGGCTTTTTTGTGGTCTGTATTTTCTAAAAGAAAGCTGGCAATGTCTTCGGTCAGCTGGGAGCGCATATTGGAAAAATAGTGGTCAGAAGAAACACGGAGCCATTTAAAACAGGATGGAGAAAACTGCCGCATTTTTTTAATATATGGATAAGTTTCCTCTGCTTCAGAAACCACCTCATCATCGGGACTGCTGATCCAGAGAATGGATTTTTCAGAGATGGCCTGGATACAGGAGCCAATAGAAAGCCGTCCGGCGCTTCCTTTTATTTCACCGGTCAGAGTTTCGATATCTGTACCGTGGATATAAGGGATCCCTTCTTCTAACAGATCCTTTAAATGCTCTCTGTAAGTGTCATTTTCAAGGCCAAGGAGATAAATACGCCACAGATCGCAGGGGGCTAAGAAGATACCGCCTTTTACCTGGGGACAAAGGGCGATCATCCGGGCTGCATTGACGCAGCCTAAGCTGTGGCCAATAAAGAAAATGTGGTTTTTATCGAAATTATACTGAGTATCATTTAATACGAAATCTAAAACTGCCTTTGTATCTTCAAAACTTCCCTCAAAAGAGAAATCACCTTCGCTGCCCCAGCAGCCCCGATAGAAGAAAATAACAGAAGAGAAGCCTGTTCTGCGCAAAGACTGTGCCAGATCCAGGTTTTTTTCATGCCCTGGATAGCCATGGGTGAAGATCAGAACAGGATGAGGTCCGTCACCTTCCGCTGTATACACCGTACACAAAAGCCGCCCTGCTGGTCCATAGACAGCAGGAGCATATAAAGATGCGCCATTCACTGTTTTCATCTGCATTTCCCCTTTGGCAAAAGTATATGCGTATTTTATCATGGGAGATGAGAAATGTCAAAAAAGGGAAATTACATTGCAAGCTTTTTAAAGAATTCTGTTACAACATCGGATATCTCCAAACGGTAATCAGAGAAGAAATGATCCGTAGGATATTCCAGCGTTTTTGCGTTTCCACCGCCTAATGCATCCATTGCGTCCAAAACAGGTTGTAAATGCTCTTTTTTCGGTGTGCAGATATCCAGGGATCCAGTGATACATAATAAAGGCTTTTTGGAAAGAGCAGCAGCCCGATACTCTAAAGCATATTCTTTTTCGTGTTCTACCGCTTCTTTATAAAGACAGCCTTCTGTAAGACCTGTAAGCCAGTTTACACTGTCATTTAATACATCTTCCAGCACCTTGGTGTTTTCTGGATCACTTTGGGCGATCTTTCCGATCCGTCCTACATTGCAGGGCATTAAAAGAGCAGCGCCCTTTATTTCAGGTCTTCTGGCTGTGATCTGTCCGCAGACGAAACCGCCCAGGCTGTGTCCGACGGCATAGATCTTTTCTTTGTCAAAACCGTATGTTGTATCATTTAAAATAAAATCAAGAACTGTTTCAGCGTCATCCAAGTCATTTTGCAGGGAATAATCACCGCTGCTTCCCCAACTGCCGCTGTAGTGGAAGGTCATTACGTGAAAGCCGGCCCGTCTGAATGCCTGTGCAAGATCCAGGTTCTGTTCACATCCGGGGATACCATGGAGAAGGAGGATAGTGGGATGGGGTCCTTCACCCCCTGCTGTGTATAAAGCAGCAAGAAGTTTTCCATGTTTTCCGGGGATTATGATACCATAAAGATCGGGCCGGCTGCAACAGGCGCCGAAATGAGTTTCTTTCGCATTCGTATTTTTACAACACATATAAGCGATCCTTTCTGACATAATATCTGTAAAAGAACAGATCAATGATCCGTTTTAATATCATTCTTTCCTGTTTTCTGCTTCTGCAAGTTCTTTGTTCAGGTCTCTCTTATACCAGTCTTTGCCATAGAGGAAACGGGAAACCAGCATAGAAGCAACTGTATCACCACAGGAGTTGATCAGGGTACAGCCTGCATCAAACAGCTGTGTCATCATCATCAGTACCGGAAGAGCGATCACAGGGAAACCAAAGGAAGAGATCAACATGGTCTCCATAGCAGCACCGCCGCCAGGAACAGAAGATACAGCAACAGAAGCACATACCGCAATGGTCAGTGCAAAGGCATAATCACCAATGCTTCTAAATGGATGTCCAAACAAGGTGCAGCAAAGCACGATCTCATAAATAGTAGCAAGGCAAGCACCGTCCATATGACAGGTAGCGCCAACAGGTACAACTACAGAGCTGACAACTCTTGGAACACCTAACTTGTCGCAGGCGTCTAACTGCATTGGAAGAGCAGCTGCAGAAGAACGGGTACCAAGGGCAGTTAATGCAGGTGTAAGGATCTCTTTAAAATAATGTTTTACACCCCATGGTCCAGCTGCGATAAATGCATAAAGCCCGAGGAATACAAAGAAATAAACAAATGAAGTTGGATAGTAGATCAAAAGTCCGCGCCCATAGCTCTTTAACAGATCAGAACCATAGGTACCGGTCAGGTTTGCAAAGTAAGCCATCAGACCTAAAGGAGCAGCTTTCATTAAGATGGCTACCATTTTGTAGAATACCAGAGACATATTGTTTAACCAGTTTGCGATCTCACGTCCTTTTTCTCCAAGGGAAGAAACGGTGACGCCAAAGAATACAGTAAATACGATGAGAGCCAGGATGTGTCCTCTGGAAATAACCTCCGGGAAGTCACCGACTGTGAAGGTATTAACGATCTGATCACCAATACTGGAAGCAGCAGCCTGTGCAGTAGTATCACCAGCGCCTAACTGAACGGAAGTATCAACACCGAAGATATTTAATACAATAAACATAAAACTTCCGGCGATGGCTGCAGTTACAACGAAGATAAGCAGCGTAAAACCTAACAGTTTTCCAACACTCTTTGTATCGCTGATGTTAGCGATAGAACTGGAAATTGAGAAGAAAAGCAGTGGAACCAGCAGTACAAACAGCAGGTTCAGCCAGATCTGACCGATGGGATACAGAAATGACGCTTTTTCTCCCATCACCATTCCGATGATGGCGCCTAAGATAACAAAGGCAATAAGGATCAGTGGTTCACGGTAGGCAGATGCCTGTTTCTTTTTTTTACCCATAAATAATTCCCTCCTAGAATATTTATATTACACACACTATAGGAGTTTTTAACTGGCTTTTCAATCAACAATTATAGTAATTCAACTGTAATATTTTAAGATGGACTATTTTAAGTGATAATAACTGAATATTCTGAATAC
>CAVDQU010000101.1:0-10053 GCA_963611035.1 Agathobaculum sp. | reverse complement strand
ATTTTTGTCACGATTTTCAGATACGCTCTATGGCTACCATGAGTTCGAATGAAAGGGCGTGTTATTGTGAAAATACAGGAATCTGCTGAAAATTATCTGGAAACTATACATATGCTCAGCAAGCATAAGCCTTATGTGCGTTCTATTGATATCGCAAATGAATTAAGCTTTTCCAAGCCAAGTGTCAGCGTTGCCATGAAGAACCTTCGTGAAAATGGTTATATCCACATGGATGATCAGGGACACATTACTCTGACCCGGACTGGTCAGGATATTGCGGATAAGATGTATGAGCGTCATATTATGCTGTCTAACTGGCTGATCTATCTGGGTGTGGATGAGAAGACAGCTGTGGAAGATGCCTGCAAGATCGAGCATGTACTCAGCGCACAGAGTTTCCAGGCTATTAAGAAGCATATTACCCAGGGAAATGAGCTTCCTGCTGATATGAAGGAAGAGGAGTAACTGACAAATTTTTTGAGCTATGAAAGAGGGATTGTTATGTTGAAGGATCTGGTGAAGAAATGTCGTTCTTACCGCCGTTTTTTTCAGGAGGTTTCAATTCCTTATGAGGACCTGAAGGATATGGTGGATACGGCCCGTCTGACCGGCTGTGTAAAAAATGCTCAGGGGCTTAAGTTTAAGCTGATCTCTACGGCTGATGAATGTGCAAAGGTATTCCCGTTTTTATTATGGGCCGGCGCATTAAAGGACTGGGACGGACCTGTGGATGGAGAACGTCCAAGTGCTTATGTGCTGGTGCTTGAGGATCTTTCTATTGGAAAGAATCTGATGTGGGATGAGGGAATTGTTTCTCAGACGATCATGCTTTCTGCTGTGGAAAAGGGATATGGCGGATGTATGATCGGTAGCTGTAAGAGGGCTGAGATCTTAGAGGCTGTTGGGCTTGATCCGCAGCGTTATGGACTGGCACTGGTGCTGGCTCTTGGTAAACCGAAGGAAGAGGTGCATATTGTGCCGGTTGGGGAAGACGGCAGCACTGCTTATTACAGGGATGAGAAACAGGTGCATTATGTACCGAAGAGAGAGCTGGAGGATATTCTGGTTTAGGATGTTTGAAAATTTGGCGGTCACAGGAATGTGGCCGTCTTTTTTTGAGTCGTGAAGGAAAGTTGTGAAAGAAAATCGTGAAAGAAACGGGCTTACATTTCACTTATCATTGTCCGCTTGCTTTCGACATGCACCTGTTCGCCTGCATCGGACTACGTCCGCTGCATTCGGACAGCTGCGCTCAAGATGTGGACAATCGATAAGTGAAATGACGCCCTGTGTACAGAGCCCATTAGGAACATATATACTTAATCCATGCAATTTTGAAGGAGTTCTGACATTGTTTCCAGCTCAATGCCCTCATCAAGACTGATTGAATATGAATAATCGTTTGTATGCCAGATTGCAAGATAATATTTATCACCGTTGCCTTTTACAGTGATGTCTATTCCATTTACAACCTTATCTACTATCTGTTCATATTGGTTGTAATCGCCGGAGATGTCGTCTGTTCCTCTGGTTTTTCTATAAGTTAGGGAATTATCTGTTCCCTCGTATACGATCTGGGCAAATTCGTTCCAGCACCAGGTGTAGGAAGTGGATTTAACCTTAAATGGAATGGATGATTCAGGGATGTCTTTTATATCATAACCGGCTTTTTGGGAAAGTTCTGCGACAGATGTACATTCTTCCATGCCGTATACAGCGCCCGCCATTTCCTGATTGGTGGATGGGGATGATGGGTAAAATGCATTTTTCATCATGGTTCCACCGATGAGCAGGAGTGCAATGCAGGCAGCAATAGAGGTTAATTTCCGCAAGCTCGGGAATGTAACCAGGTTGTGTGGACTATTGGTAATCTGCCTGGATACATTATTTAGTATACGGGTGCGCATTTCATCGGTAACTTCTATTTTTTCCATGATCTCATGATATGACTTACTCAAAATCATACGCCTCCTTTAATACTTGTTTTAAAGCTTCTCTGCCCCGTTTCAGATCGGACCGGACACTGCTTTCGTTGCGGCTTAAGATCTTGCTGATCTCTTTGGTGGGATAGCCTTCCTGATAGTAGAGGTGGATCACTTCTCTGTATTTTTCCGGCAGTGCTTTTACAGCTTCCCACACAAAGGACAGATCTTCTCTTTCTTCTGCCACCAGTGTTTCTTCTAATTCATCTGTTTCCCGGATCTTGTTATAATTTATTTTGTTTTTGCTTAAATTGGCTGCTACATGAAGAAGCCATGCTTTTTTATGGCCTTCAGTTAGGAAAACAGGGGATGATTGCATGTATTTGATCAGGGTGTCCTGCAATATATCTTCTGCATCACTCATGTTGTGGAGATAAGAGTATGCAAGCCGCAGGATTGCGTTTCCATAGGTATCTAATACCTTTTCTACGGCTGACATGTTTTGCAAAACGCCCACAGGCGCCTCTTCTGTTTTTGCTGCCTTTGTTGGCAGTATGGCCGAAAACAGGTATGCAACACTACTAATGATGTCGTCTACCAACGTCTGCCATATGGATCTGCTGCTTATTTCTGAAAAAATGCTGATATTGCTGATGCTGTTGATGATATTGATACTGTTCATCGTTTAATCCCTTATCCTCTATTCCCATCACTTTATCTGCTGAATGATATTCTCCATTTCATTCTCACTGATTCCTGGAGTGCTTACAGAGTAAGTATAGCCTGCATCGGTCCATGTTGCCAGCATAACTTTTCCATCATTTCCCTGTTCCATTATTTGGTTTTCATTTATGTCCAACTGTGTTTTTTCATTATATTTGTTGTAATCACCGCTGATATCATCAGAGCCCGTGCCTTTTCTGACAAGGATCGTTTCATCGGAATTGTCATTTTTTTCGTAAAATACCTGAATAACTTCTTTATCCAGTGTCTGGATCATTGTCTGTGTATAACCATCGATGTTTTCCGGAACTGTAATGGAAAATCCGGTATTGTCTTCTGCTTCCTGTAAGTTTTTGCAGTCTGTCCACGGATTAGGCATACCTACAGTTTCACCAACCGTTTCTTGCTCTTCTACTGTTTTAGTTTCTGTTATTGCTTTTGTTACCTCTGTAGTTACGGGTTCTTTGACTCCACATGCTGTCATTGAAGTCATTGTTGCTGCACACATTAAAACTAACATTAATTTTCTCATTTTTATAAGTCCTTTCGTATCTATAAGATATCAGGCTTTATTGCCTTTCTACTCTATATACAGCTAATCCTTTTAAAATGTTGCAGGATTTTTCATTTTTTTATAAATTTTTTTATAAACCCTCAGGAAAAGAAAGATCTGACAGAAGAACGTGACGTCCTAACTCTGGAACGAAACTTTTTGTCTGAGGAAAACATAGAGCTTAACAGGGCAGCGGACGCTGTACATGCCATCTTAAAAGCAGGCTCCTACGTTTGCGCTTATAATCAGGACGGTGACCAGATGTTGGGAATTAAATATTCCGCGGCTCTGCGTAGACTTTATAGTTATAATGATGAAAACGATTTTCCGGACACCTGGGACTCCTGGATGAACTGTATTCTTCCGGAAGACCGGTCATTATGTGGAAAACAGTTATCTGGCGGCTGTTAAGGATCGTACAGGAAATACCACCTACGATGTTACTTATCGGAGCAAACGCAAAGACGGTGTTATACGCTGGCAGAGAGCTGCCGGTTATGTAATGTAGCAGGCAAACGGTTCTCCTATCACCTGTTACGGGCTTGTTATGGACGTAGATAAAAAAACGATATTTCCGGTGTCCGCGTCCTTCTTGTAGAAGACAATGACCTGAACATGGAAATTGCCGAAACCTTCTTAAAAGATGCCGGAGCCATTGTAACCAAAGCCTATAACGGCCAACAGGCTGTATACACATTTACCCAAAACCGGCCACATACCTTTGACGTCATCCTCAGGGATGTAATGATGCCCCTGATGAACAGCTACGAGGCCACCCGCAAGATCCGCTCCCTGGACCTTCCCGATGCCAAAACCATCCCCATCATAGCCATGACCGCCAATGCCTTCGTAGAAGACATCCAGGAATCCAAAGAAGCCGGAATGACAGAACACCTGTCAAAACCATTAGACATAGCAAAAGTCATCGCTACTATCAGTAAATATCTGAATCGTTAAATACAGTCGCCGATTGATATCTCAACTGTTATAATCAAAACACAAAAATAACCGCCCCAGCCTCGCAAACTGAACGGTTATTTTTAATCAATAAGTATGTGGACTAGCCGTCTATCGGTAGTACCTTTTCTATAATCATATTATCACGCATCTATAAAAATGTCAGAAATATTCTTTGCTCATTTATTATTGCCAATGCACAGGCCGTCATTTCACTTATCGATTGTCCACATCTTGAGCGCAGCTGTCCGAATGCAGCGGACAAAGTCCGATGCAGGCGAACAGGTGCATGTCGAAAGCCAGTGGACAATGATAAGTGAAATGTAAGGCCGTTTCTTCCACGACTCAAAACCTCACGGCCGCCAATCTCTCAGCTCTCACGACACATCAAGCTTTCAGCGCCCTCATCGCATTCAAGATCGCGATCACAGAAACTCCCACATCCGCGAAAACCGCTTCCCACATATTCGCCACACCAAACGCGCCCATAGCCAATACCACAAACTTAACGCCCAGTGCAAACACAATATTCTGCATAACGATCCCCATAGTCTTTCTGGAGATCCTTACAATATCCGCGATCTTTCTCGGATCATCATCCATGAGCACTACATCCGCAGCCTCAATAGCCGCATCCGATCCCATACTTCCCATTGCGATTCCCACGTCTGCTCTGGAAAGCACCGGCGCATCATTAATACCATCACCAACAAAAGCCAGCTTCTTACTCTCCGGAAGCCCCTTCAACAATGCTTCCAACTGATCCACCTTGTCACCAGGAAGCAGCTCCGCATGGACCTCATCCAATCCGATCTCTTTCGCTACTGCCTCAGCCACATTCCTCTTATCGCCGGTCAGCATCACAGTCTTAGAAACGCCAGCACGCTTCAGGCTTCGGATCGCATCCTTTACGCCGTCCTTTATACCATCTGCAATGACGATAGATCCCAAAAGCTTACCATCTGCTGCCACATACACAATCGTACCAACAGAAGCACACTCCGTATAAGAAATTCCTTCCTTATCCATCAGCTTTCCGTTGCCAGCCAGAACAGTCTTGCCATCAATCTTAACCTTCATGCCATGGCCGGAGATCTCTTTGACATCGCTTACTCTGCTCTCATCCAATTCCTTACCCCAGGCATCCCTGATAGACCTAGAGATTGGATGATCCGAATAGCTTTCAGCCAATGCAGCCATTTCCAGGACCGCACTCTGCTTTTCACTTCTGACCTTTCCATCATTTCTGCCATTATCAGCTCCATCCTCGTCCACACTGTGGAGCTCAGCCACCTTAAACTCGCCCTTAGTCAGCGTACCAGTCTTATCAAACACAACAGTATGAAGCTTTGACATAGTCTCCAGGTAGTTGCTTCCCTTCACCAGAACGCCCTTCTTAGAAGCAGCACCGATACCGGAGAAAAAGCTCATAGGAACTGAAATAACCAGCGCGCAAGGACAGGAGATAACCAGGAATGTACATGCCCTGCGTACCCATTCAGCCCATGACTGGCCTAAAGACAGAGGCGGGATCACTGCCAGCACAACAGCGCCAATTACTACCGCTGGAGTATAATACCGTGCAAACCGGGTAATAAAATTCTCCACATGAGCCTTTTTGCTGCTGGCATTTTCCACCAGTTCCAGGATCTTCGCTACTGTAGAATCATCAAACTCCCTGGTAACTTCCGCTCTCAAAAGCCCATTTCCGTTCACACAGCCACTTACCAGGTCGTCCCCTTCCTTCACTCTTCTTGGAACAGACTCACCAGTCAGTGCAGAAGTATCCACCATGGACTCACCAAAAACAACTTTACCATCCAGCGGAATCTTCTCACCAGGTTTGATCACAATAATATCGCCAACTTCCACGTCATCCGGATCCACCTGCTTTAACTGTCCGTCTTCCTCGATGTTGGCATATTCCGGGCAGATATCCATTAACGCTGTAATAGACTGGCGGGAACGGTTTACCGCATAACTCTGGAACAGCTCGCCAACCTGATAAAACAGCATAACCGCAACTGCCTCAGAATACTCACTTACTCCAAAAGCGCCAATGGTGGCTACTGACATGAGGAAATTCTCATCAAAAACCTGACCATTTTTAATATTCCGCAATGCCTTATAAAGAATATCCCAGCCGATCACAAAATAGGGGATGAGATACAAAAACAGCATCTTCCAGCCTTCAAATACCGCGGGAACCATTTTCATATGATCTGCTGCCACAATCGCTACATACAGCACTGCGGTCACCAGAATACGTGTGAGCATGTTTTTCTGTTTCTTTGTCATGGCTATCTCCTTATGCCGCAGATCAATTACATAACGATCTTACAATCTGGCTCTACCTTCTTGCAAATCTCTGCTGCTTCCTTTAAGATCTCATCAAAACGGTCATCATCTGCGTCCAGAGTCAGTTTCTGCATCATAAAGCTGACAGTTGCGTCATTTACACCATCTATCTTCTTAATAGCGTCCTCCATTTTTGCAGCACAGTTAGCACAGTCCAGATCCACCAGTTTAAATTTCTTCTTCATAGTTTTAGTCCTCCTGATATAAAAAATCTTTTTAATAAAATAGCTTTTTAATTGTTTTTTTGATCATTCCTGAATATGTTCCATTCCCTGACTGATGATGGTCTTCACATGACTATCTGCAAGGGAATAAAAAACGGATTTTCCGTCCCTGCGGTTCTTCACCAGGCGGTTCTGCTTTAAGATACGAAGCTGATGGGAAATCGCTGACTGGGTCATATTAAGAAGCTGTGCAATATCACAAACACACAGTTCAGCCTCAAACAGCACATATAAGATCTTTATCCGGGTAGAATCCCCAAATACCTTAAAAACCTCAGCCAGGTCATACAGCTGATCTTCATCCGGCATATGATCCGTCACTGCTTTCACCACATCCTCATGGATCTGGTACGCTTCGCAGTGTTCTACATCGCTTAATGCCATAGGCGGTACTCCTTTCTTCCATCGTATATTAAATTTCAATCTTCATTCATATGAACAATCATTCATATGTCTATGCTTGCATTATAATACTTCCCCTATAAAAGTCAATGGGCTTTTATGAAAAAGGGCAAAAAAAATGTGCGTCCCCCGCTGCCCGCGGGGGAACCGCACAAATCATCCCAAATAACACGTTGCCAATTCCCACCCCAGGCGGGAATTACCAAAAAACTTACTTAAACTTCTTCTTATTCTCCGCAAATTCAGCCTTCACTTCATCCATCAGCTCCGGCTTTGTAATCAGGTCCATAGACGCACCTGCAATGGACTTGGCACCATAAAGAATGCAGTCTCTTGCAGCCTGTGTCTTTCCTGCATCTACGAATTCCTGCGTGTGGGAAGATGTGCCTTCCGGTACGAAAGCTACACGGATGCAGGAACCCGGGATCTCGTACATAACATTTCCAAAGTCAGTGGAACCGGTCTTTTCTCTTGGCGGTGCCAGTCTCGGAGCACCTGCCAGCTTCGCATTTTCCATAAGAAGCTCATTTAACTTAAGAACAGGGATCTTGTTGTAGAAATCACTGGTCTGCTCTAACTCATAGTCAACACCTGCGATCAGAGCAGCCCCCTTAACAATATCCTTAAAACGGCTTACAACATCCTTTAACTCTTCTCTTGAGAAAGAACGCAGGGAGAACTTGCCTACTGCCTTTACAGGGACTACATTTGCAGGTCCCGGAAGCTCTCCTACTGTATAATGCATACGCACATCATCCGGCACATGCTCTCTTAAAAACTCAACACCATTAAATGCTACTAAAAGGGCATCAAAAGCGCTGCGGCCTTTTTCAGGGGCCAGTGCTGCATGGGCACGTTTTCCATGGAATGTAACCTTAAAGGACTGGTCTGCCAGACACTTTACATCTGTACAGGTAGTTGGGCTTCCGTGCATCATAAATGCTACATCTAACTCATGGAAGCAACCATTTTTGATCATATCGCACTTGGAGCCAAGAGTTTCCTCTGCCGGTGTGCCGTAAACTACCAGTGTAAATGGCTCATCTCCTGCACATTCCTTTAAAGCAACTGCCGCACCTAAGCAGGACGGTCCCTGCATATGATGACCGCAGCCATGTCCTAATCCCTCTAATGCATCATATTCACAAAGGATACCGATCACAGGGCCGCCTTCCCCATGTTTCCACTCTGCGCGGAAGGAAGTTTCATATCCGCCTACGCTCTTTTCTACAGAAAAACCATTTTCTGTAAGGTATTTTGTTAAAAGATCGCATGCCTGATATTCTTTTCCTCTGTATTCCGGATGATCAAAGATGAAATCAGCCATTTCCCACAGTTTTTCTTTCTGTGCTTCAATCTTCTCAAATAATTCATTCTTATTTGTCATAGTGTTTGCCTCCGGCCCATTACATTGGTCCTAAATGGATTCCCTGTGCAATTGCTGTCATAATGCAGGCTGTAACCGCCCAGATCAAAAACAGTTTCCACATGAACTTCATCCAGCGGTCATATGGGATATTTACAGCACTGATGATACCCATAAGAGCGGTAGAATGAGGAAGGATGTAGTTACAGAAACCATCACCGAAATTGTACGCCAGAACACTGGTCTGACGGGTAACGCCTAACAGATCGGATACAGGTACCATGATCGGCATGATCGCTGCCGCCTGTCCGCTGCCGGATACGATCACAAAGTTGATCAGTGTATTGGCAATGTACATTGCAGGAGCCATTAAAAAGGCAGGTGTATGCTGCAGGCCGCTTGCCAGTGCGTATACAACCGTATCCACGATCTTTCCGGCACTCATAATGCTTGCAATGGCACTTGCAAGTCCGATGATCATGGCTGCATTTAACATCTTCTTACAGCCTTCAGAAAATATCTTAGACATATTAGAAGGAGTTTCCCCGGCTATAAATCCGACTACAATGCCGAGTCCGATAAATACAGCAGCCAGCTCCGGCATATCCCAGCCTAATTTAACAGAACCGAAAACCATGCCGGCCAGAGCAACAATCAGCGCAAGGATGATCAGGCTCTTGCGAAGGTCCATGGTTCCAAAGGAATCAATATCCAGAGACTTCTGTTCGTTCTGGCTGTCCAGATCATACATCGGGCTTAACTGGGGATTTTTGCGGATCTTTAATGCATATCTTACCAGATAGATATTAGTGATGATAAGAAATACAACAAAGCAGACTGCACGATACTGAAGGCCGGAGAACAAAGGCAGCTCTGCGATCTTCTGAGCGATTACAGTAGTACTCGGGTTTACAGTACCGGTTGAAAAACCAACGGCACCGCCTAACAGGATGATCGCAGCACCGGTGATCGAATCAAGTCCCATTGCCAAGGTGATCATCACAACCACAGGAGCAAATGCGATGAACTGGTTTACACCCTGAGTCGTACAGATCAGTGCAAAGATTGTTGTCATAATCGGGATGAAGATATACAGACGATCCTGAAATACCTTTGCAACACGGGCTACTGCGGAATGAAGAGCACCGGATTTGCTGATCAGGTCAAATGCACCGCCTGAGAAAAGAATGACTAACATCAGATCCACTCTTTTTGACATGGAGTTAACAATGTAAAGAGGAATCAGCAGCGGATTGACCGGACAGCGGTCAATAAAGGAAAACTGGTTCGGGTCTACCACCTTTACTCCGTCAGCATTTTCCACTCGCACATACTGTCCGGCCGGAATGATCCAGGTCAGTAAGGTTGCGAACAGGATAATGACCATCATGATAACAAAGGTGTGGGGCATTTTAAAAGATTTTTTGGTTTTTTCTGCCATTTCATAAAACTCCTTCCGTATTTTTCTGATATTTTATCACAACAAAGTACGAAAGTATATTTTATTTTATTTATTCTTTATATAAATTTTATAAATTAAACATGAAT
>CAVDQU010000100.1:0-10198 GCA_963611035.1 Agathobaculum sp. | reverse complement strand
CTGACAAAAAATCTTCTCACAAAATCAGGCACAGAAAGATTCCGAGAGAACATTTATTTCTATCATACCAGAAACATGGGGCTGTGACTATCTGTTTTTAAGCTATCTATTCTTGAAAATGGAGATGATCGCCTGCCACATCTGTACCAGAACATTCCACATTCTCTTTAACGGGCCTTCATTTGTCTTTCCTGTCTCTGCATCCGTTTCCTTATGATTTTCATCATCCAAACTGATCTCATCGGTACGAAGAACTACCTGTAAAGTCTTTGGAGCCGGGTTCTTATCAGAAGTAAAGGAAACCTTATCCTCTGACGGGTCAATGAATAAGAAACGATTGTCTGTGTCAAATTTATCCAGCTGCTCATCCATAACATCTTTCATGGTACGGCCTGCAGTTCTCACGCCGGTAGTGCTGTCCAGGATGCTCAGACTCTTATCAAGAAGCTCCATACTGCCTTTTAAGCTGTTCTTTGCAGCATCGTCCATATCACCGCTGGTATCCTTTAAAGTGTTCTGGACAATGGTCATGGTGCTCAGACCCTTGTTCATGGCATCTGTAGTGCGGTTTACCAGCTCAGAAAGATCATCTAAGGAATCCTGCAGGTCCGGATAATACATATCCAGAGAGTCATGAAGGGCGGTCAGGTCTTCGATCATCAGATCCATGCTGTCTGTGAGGTCTGCACCGTATTCTACTGCATCCCCTACATTATCCATCAGGTTAGAAGCAACCTGGGTAAATTCCCGGCTGTCCTTGTCGATCTTAGATAACATCTTATAAAGAGTTACCAGGTCAATGCTTGAAGAAGCAGTTACCAACGGAATATCGTGCTTTTCGATGTGGGCGCGGCTGAGTGTCTGGGTGTCGCCTGTATCAGCTGTATCAGATACATCTGCCGTATCCCCACTGTTTGCAGCATCTGCACTATCTGCGCTGTCCGCACTGCCTGCATCATTTGCTGTATCAGCGCTGATATCTGCCCCATTATCAGCTGTATCAGAAACATTGTCTGTTGTATCAGAAGCCTCTGCGCTGCTGTCTGTATTTGTATCTTCCGGATCATCCTGGTCATCCACGATGGTCCTTGTATCCTCATCTGTCAGATCACCAAGATCCATGTCTGCCAGATCCGCTGCATCATAATCCTCCAGACTTGCGATCAGCTCCGGAAGTGCCTCCAGAATGGTAGTAGTCTGTACCTGGAACTGTGCATTATTCTGGATCAGCCATGCCATATCTTCTCTTACATCATCTAACTGTTCCCCTAAAGACTGGGAAGTGGTGCTGACATTGCGCAGACGATCATACATTTTCCGCAAAGGCTCCTGCATATCACCCATGGTATTTACAATATCGCCCATGCTGTTATGTACTGTTTCTGCCGCGTCTTTGGCTGTCTGCAGATGAGGCACCAGAGTTTCCAACTGCTGTGACAGCGCAGTCAGGGACTCTAAGGACTGGTCATTTCCAGCTAAAATACTGTCCTTAGAAGCACTCCATTTCTCTCTTGCTCTTTCAGCAGAAGAAACACCGGACTGTACCTGGCCTATGCCATCACGCATGGATTCTACAGATTTTGCCATTTGCTCCAGACTGTCATAAAGGGCATCTCCTGCATCTTTCCAGGTATCCTTTGCTTCTTTTAAATCCTTAATATGGTTCAGATCATCTATGGTACCAGGTGCCATTGCCATGATCACGCCTGTGGTCTCAAAACTGTCTGTACCAATGCGGACGGTGTAATCTCCCTCTTCTCCCGGAAGAGCAGAAAATACAACTCCTGTAGTAGATCCAAGACTCTGGATCTGGGCGCCGTCTGCATCTACACTGTAGCATTTAGACATATCTACCGGAACTGTCACCATTAACATCATGTTATTGCGGTAATACAGGTTGGCATTATCATTTGGCGTTGCCTTAATATTGATCTCGATCAGGCCGCTTGCACCTGCCAGTTTATCGCCATCCGTTGGAACACCATTTAACTTATAAGAAACATCAAAATCCCAGGGAAGCACTACCTGGCCATTGTCCATGGTACACTTATAATAAAAACGTCCCGTCTGATCTTCCGGTAAGTTCCAAGTGATGCTTCCGTCTCCCAGAACAGGAGCATCATTGGTACTCATATTTTCCACATTGGTATAATTTCCATAATCTGTAATTTCGCCAAGACCATTTAAATTGACACCTTTTACTACGTTTACCTTGGTTGTCTTTCCATAATAGTCCAGGTTCACATACATGGTCTCGTCTACATCGGCACCTGCCGGTGCGCCGTATACAGGAACACTGCTGCCTGCTGATCCGCAAAGCAGTGCTGCCGTTAAAACAGAAGCTGTCACTCTTTTTCTAAATTTCATTTCCATCTACCTCCGCTGTCTGACTGCCGCTTTTTCTTCTGGCTGCTGCCGCTTTTTTCTTAACTGCCCCGATACCGGATTTTAATAAAGCTTTCCGTCTTTCATGTCTTCGTATCAAAAACTTCTTAAAGCGATCTATTTCATTGCTTGTAATGATGCTGTCAAAGAGGACCAGCAGTGCCGGCAAAATGGTAAGCACCAGAAATACGCTGAACAGCGCGCCTCTTCCGATCAGATGCCCCAGACCGCCGATGGCCGCCGTACTGGAGATCATGTATACAATGTAACCTGCCAGTATCAGGATGGTTCCTGAGGTAAATATGGAAGAGCAGGACATTGCCAGTGCTTCGATCACGGCCTCTTTTTTCTTCATGGTCTTTCTGCAGGACATATAATTATTGGTAAGCAAAATAGAGTAATCCACAGTAGCGCCAAGCTGGATACTGCTTACGATAATGTAGCCCATATAAACCAGAGTTTCACCTACCAGATATGGCACTGCCATGTTGATATAAATTGCTGCCTGGATAGGGATCATAACAATGATCGGAACAAGTACAGACCTGAAGCTGAACATAACCACTACAAATACGCTGATCAGGGAAAGTACATTGACTCTGGCATTATCTGCCGTAATGATGGTCTTGATGTCCTGTGTAGACGGCGTTTCACCTACTACATAAGAGTCATCGGGATAATATTTCTTCACGATCTCACGGATATTATCGGTATACTCAAAAGCTTTGTCACTTTCTGATTTGGTCCTTATGTAAACCAGCATACGACTTGCAGTATCTGTATGCAGCTGGCTGGTAATGGAATAGGGAAGAAAATCTTCCGGTACGCCTTCCGGCAGTGTATTTGCCATAGAGGTTACACTTTTCACATATTCCAGATCTTCAATCTCATCAGACATTGCCTTTTCTGTAATAGAGGATGTGTTTGGATAAACAATAACCAGCATATTGCTGCGGCCAAACTTTTCATTAATGGTCTGCTCATCTGCATAGACCTGGGTTCCTTCACTGGCACCTACTGCACTGTTTCCGAATAAGAAGCTGTTCATGCCCTGAGCTGTATATGCAAAAGGAACGATGAGAATCATAAGTACTAAGGCAATATTGCGGATCTTAAAAATACCTTTTCCCATTTTATGGAAATCCGGCAAAAAGGATCTGTGGGCTGTCTTTTCATTCCATTTTGCAAAACGGAAGATCATGGCCGGCATGAAGAATACTACGGTTAAAAGACTGAATACAATTCCTTTTGCAAGTACCAGACCCATATCAAAACCAATGTTGAATTTCATGAACATCAGTGCTACGAAACCGGCTATGGTAGTAAGACTGCTGGCAAAAATGGAGTTGATCGCAGCGTCTACTGCATCTACCATGGCTTCTTCATCAGAGAGTCCTTTTTTCTTTTCTCTTGTAAAGGCGTCCAGCAGGAAAATAGAATAGTCCATAGAAGTTGCCAGCTGGAGCACCATTGCCACGTTGTTGGTCAGGAAAGAAATTCTTCCTACGAAAATATTGGTACCACGGTTTAACAGGATCGCCACGCCCATGACCAGTAAGAACAGAAATGGTTCTGACCAGGCGGTCGTGGTAATACATAAGACCGTAAAGATCATGATAACCGCAACAGTTAGGATCATCTGCATCTCACTTGCCAGGTTCTCCTGCAAGGATTTGTTCTGCACTGCCATTCCTGTAAAGCAGCCCTTATCTCCTGTAATGGCTTTTAACTCATCAATGGCTTCGGAAGTGCTTTTAGCTGTATTTCCCTCTTTAAAGGTGACATCCATGACTGCATAGCCATCTTTGTAATAATCTTCAATGTCTTCTTCATTGATAAAGTCTTCACCAGAGTAGATGTTTACTGTGCTGTCGCACCAGAGGATCTGGTCCACGCCATCTACATCTGCCATTTTGTCTTTGTATTGCTTGGCTTCGTACAACGTCACATCTTTTAGCATGATGCGGGCTGTTCCAGGATAACCAAACTCGTCTTCCATCTTATTTAAACCGATGCTGGACTGGGCTGTATCTGGAAGATACTCTGTCAGATCGTAGTTTACTTCTACAAACAGCATGGCAACGGCACAGAATAAGCAGGCGGCAACAAAAACAGATACGATCCAATTCTGTTTTTCAATGATAAACCGGGCCAGCTTAATGGACATCTTTTCGCCGGAAGCTTTTTCCTTTTTTAGATGTTTTTTTAAAGGTCCTACTTTGAATTTCTTTTCCATGATCCTAACTCCTCACACGATATGCTCCATTTAACGCATAAAAAGAACCATAAACCAGTGGTGTCCGTTCTTTTCCTTATGAGACATACCCATATATCGATAATATTGTAATGTGTATTTTCTGTCTGACTTTGATGTATATTTACGCCCCGTTACATTCATTATCTTATCATATGCCTCATCTGCATCTTCGCAGTCCCGTACATATACCTCCAGACAGGAAGCGCTTTTGCGATAAGGGATCGACGCCAATATGTCTTCTATGGTTCCTTCTCCTGTGACCCGTCCGTCTGCATATCCTTTTTCCATGGCTGCCGACAGACGGCTTTCTGCAATTTTATTTAACTTCATATCCATAATAAAGCCTGCATACCGGTCATAACTGGTATGGTTATCACCGTCATATTCCCGCTCCCTATCCGGATATGCATCAAAATACTGTTCTTTCTTTTCATCCCCCAACTGACTGAAAAGTTCCTGTGTTACCTCATCATAGCAGCCAGCGTCGTATGCGCCGCCCCCAGTATTTTCCAGCCACTTTGCTGTTTTCAAAGCACCTGAATTTTCAAATTCGTACACTGCATTGTCTAAGACCAGCTGTCCTTCATTCATGCCGCCGTCTTCATGAAAATAGTACCACTCATCCTCCACTTTTTCCCAGCCAACAGCCATGGTTCCGTCTTCCTTCATATAATAGAAGCGTCCTCCTGTATACAGCCAGCCGGTATAGGCAGTTCCATCTGCATTTTTCCAGTACCAGTTTCCATCAAGGTTTACCCAGCTTCCATCTGGCTCTGCCCCGTAAGCTGCATTTGCCGGTCCTGCTGCCAGGAAAGCTGCCATCATCAATATAGAAATGGGATATAATCTGCTTCTGCCTTTCATACACTCATCTCCTGTTTTATAAAGTTCTGTTTTATAAAGTTCTGTTTTCTATTATTCAACTCTACATTTGTTAATTGACATTTGTTCATTTATTAACTATAATGGATTATACTAACTAATGATGAAAACAACAATGATTAATTTTTATTCTTTTGTTTAGTAATCAACATTTTTATATTATCCGTCAATAAACTAAGCATTAAAAAAATGTAAATAAATCCGAACACAAAAGGGGGAATTTCTCAACATGAGTACAGAAGCAGTAGACCGACGGGTACGGCGCACCAGAAAACAGCTGCGGGAATGTCTGGTCACTTTATTAAAGCAGAAAAAGGTACAGGATATTACGGTCAGGGAGCTGACCGAACTTGCTGATCTGAACAGGGGAACGTTTTATCTTCATTATAAAGATGTATTTGATCTTCTGGAAAAAACAGAGAGTGAGCTTTTAGATGACTTTAATCAGCTGGTCATGAAACATGACGCGGAAGATTTAAAGAAGCATCCTTATGGCATTTTCGTAGAGATCTACACACTGGCCTATGACAATGCAGATCTGGTGGAAATATTATTAGGTGAAAATGGCGACTTGAACTTTATGAACCGCTTAAAACAGTTAATCCGTGATAAATGTCTCCACGACTGGATGGAGGTATTCCGTGCCGGAAATCCGGCTATTTTTGACGCCTACTTCTCTTTCATCGTCTCCGGCTGCGTAGGACTGGTACAGTACTGGTTAAAGACGGGAATGAAGGAGACACCACAACAACTGGCAAGACTGACAGAACAGGTGATCCGCAAAGGCATCGGCGTATTAGATACAGATCCGTTTGCCACCGCATAATAAGTAGACCGCCTGCGTCAGCAGGCAGCGAAGTACGTAATTGCAGGATCAGTGAGTTTGCGATATACTAAATATCATTCACATGATGAGGAGAAAACAGATGAACTACGAAGATTTATTTAAAGAAACTGCCTGTGTGCGCATAAAGAAAGGAACCGGCCGCACCTTAAAGGCCGGCGGCGCCTGGATCTATGACAATGAGATCGACACTATTTCCGGCGATTTTGAAAATGGTGACCTGGTCACTGTGGAAGATTTTGACGGCTATCCTTTAGGACACGGCTTTATTAATACAAAGTCCAAGCTGACTGTACGCATGTTATCCCGCAAAAAGGATGCTGTGATCAATGAAGATTTCATCGAACAGAGAGTCCGCACTGCATGGGAGTACAGAAAGGCTACTACGGATACTTCCAGCTGCCGCCTGATCTTTGGCGAAGCAGATTTCCTGCCGGGTATTGTAGTGGATAAATTTGAGGATGTTTTAGTAGTAGAATCACTGGCACTGGGCATCGATCGCTTAAAGCCTGTGATCTTAGATAAATTAAAGAAAGTTCTGGCAGAAGACGGTATTTCCATTCGCGGTATTTATGAGCGCAGTGATGCAAAAGTCCGTCTTCAGGAAGGTATGGAGCGCTTTAAAGGCTTTATCGGCGAACCATTTGATACCAAGGTTGAGATCTGTGAAAATGGCGTTCACTACATCGTAGACGTAGAAGACGGCCAGAAGACCGGATTCTTCCTGGATCAGAAATACAACCGTCTGGCAGTCCAGAACCTGTGCCGCAATCTGAAACCTGCCAAAGTATTAGACTGCTTTACCCATACCGGCTCTTTCGCTTTAAACGCAGGTATCGCTGGATCTGAAAAAGTCCTTGGCGTAGACGCTTCCCAGCTTGCAGTAGACCAGGCCACTGAAAATGCCCGCTTAAACGGCTTAGAGGATCATGTGACCTTCCAGTGTGCTGATGTATTTGACCTGCTTCCTAAATTAGAGCAGGAAGGTAAAAAATTCGATGTAGTCATCCTTGACCCGCCAGCCTTCACCAAATCCAGAAATTCCATTAAAAACGCAGTCAAAGGCTACCGCGAGATCAACCTGCGAGGCATGAAGTTAGTCAAAGACGGCGGCTATCTTGCCACCTGCTCCTGCTCCCACTTCATGGACCCGGAACTGTTCACCAAGACCATCCGTGAAGCAGCCTCCAACGTACACAAGAGACTCCGCCAGGTAGAATACCGCACCCAGGCTGCGGATCATCCAATCCTGTGGGCGGCTGATGAATCTTATTATCTGAAATTCATCATTTTCCAGGTAGTGGATGAGAAGTAAGACATGAATGAATTGAATATTTAGAAATCTACAATTTTAAGAGCAATCGAAAATATCGGTTGCTCCTAAAATAACACCCACTCCAAAACAAATTCGCCAGCATCCAGCCGATTCCCGTAGCCACAGCTACAGCATTTAACTGAAAATATTTTACAAATATCCATGACAGGATCACACGCAGAGTAATATGCCCCACTGCTCCTATAAAGGGGATATTTACTTTGCCGATCCCGTCAAAATAGCCTGCAAATGTGTTTCCTGTAAAGCAGAACACATAAAATACCGCAACGATCTTTAAATATCCGGTGGCTGCCAAAAAAGCTCCGTCTGTTTTATTTCCGATCATAAATCCCATGGTTGTCTGTGCTGTAAGGAATAAGATCCCGGCACAAAGGATCCCAAATACAGCTAATAACCGCAGACTTTTCCAGAATGTTTCTCTCACTCTTTCTTTTTTCCCTGCTCCAAAATTCTGCGCTGTCACAATGGATGTGGCCGCTGAACCGCTGTCTCCAAAGGAATTGGCAAAACCTTCGATCCTGGTAGCTGCTGTATAGGCAGAGATCACATCTGTGCCTGCTGTATTGACTGCTCCCTGGACCAGCATTTTTCCGATGTACAATCCAGACTGATGAAGGGCTGTAACCGCAGCAAAATGAAAAGTAGTCTGAAATTCATTTCTGCGAAAACGGCAGTCTTCTTTGTGAAATAAAAACTCTCTATGGGAAACGAAAATATATCCAATACATAATATAGCTGATACCATCTGTGTCAGTGCAGTAGCCGCAGCTGCCCCCTGTATTCCCAGATGCAGACCAGCTACAAACCAGAGATCCAGTCCCAGATTGGTGCAGACGGCTGCTGCCAGGATAAAAAGAGCTGCTTTTACATCTCCTGCAGAACGCAGAACGGATGCGTACAGGTTATAGAGAAAAGCCGCCGGAAGGCTTAAAAAGATCCACTTCAGATAATCTGCACCATATTGCAAAAGTACAGTTGGAGTCTGGATCACCTGTAAGATCATATTTTTTCCAATTATTCCCAAAAATCCTAATATTACGCTTCCCAAAAGCCCCATGGTCAGCGCAGTAAAATGCTGTCTGCGAAATCCCCTCTTATCTCCTGCTCCGTAATATCTTGCAAAAAGCACGGAAACGCCTGTACATGCACCTACAATGGCAAACAAAAATAAGTTCATCACCGTCCCGGCGATCCCGATGGCAGCAAATTCTTCTTTCCCCGCAAAGCGTCCTACTACCAGGGCGTCCACTGTATTGTAAAACTGCTGGAGGATATTGCCGCAGATCAGCGGTACAGCCAGTTTTATTAAATGTGCATCAATATTTCCTTCTGTTGTATTTTGTAGCTTTTTCATCCCGCGTTCTTCCTTTTTTTTCCTTCCTGCTCTCATTTCTTGACAGCAGTATAGCTCTGTTTTATACTTGAAAAAAGCGAAAGTTTTTCACTATATCTTTGCTGTTTTTGCAAAGATGGCGTTTGGCAAATGAGAAAGAAGGTAAATCTATGGATCTGGAACGTTTCGAAGCTCTCCTTACAGTGATCGACTCCGGCAGTCTTTCAGCCGCAGCCAAGCAGCTTGGATATACCCCTTCAGCGATCAGCCGCATGATGGCTTCTTTAGAAAATGAGCTTGGCTTTTCTCTTCTTTACCGCGGAAAAAGCGGAGTCACTCCTACCAGGGAATGTAAGATGTTTCTCCCTTCTGTGCGTAATTTCGTTTATTCCGGACATTGTCTTTCCCAGACAGCCGCCCGCATCCACGGCGCAGAATGTGGAACCATCATTATCGGCACTGCCTACAGCTACTACTACCGATGGATCACGAAGATGTCATCTGCCTTTCATAATCTGCATCCGGGCATCCAGTTTCGTATCGTAAATGGCACCAGCTCAGAGCTTCAGCAGATGCTTTCCCTTCATCAGGCGGATTTCTGCCTCATCAGTGAGCGGGAAGGTGACCACAACTGGATCCTACTGCGAAATGATCCCATGGTAGCCCTTATTCCACCGGAACACCCATTAGCAAAAGAAAAATCCGTTCCCATGGAAGCCTTTGCTGTAGAGTCCTATATCCAGACTTATCCGGGACAAGACGTAGACAATGCCCGCATTTTCTCCCGCTGCCACATCACTCCCAACACTCAGTTTTCCACCATGGACATTAACGCAACCTATTCCATGGTCGAAGCAGGTCTTGGCATCGGCATCAATAACCTGGTCAACAGTTCTCTGTGGCAGGACCGGGTGGTACATCTTCCCCTAAAACCGGCCCAGACCATGAACATCGGACTGGCTTATGGAAAAAATATTTCCCCGGCTTCAGAAGCCTTTCTCTGCTTTATTGAAGGTAAGCTTCCTGAATAGTTATATTGCAAAAAATCTTATTTCCAAGTACACTAAATAGCAGGAGAACAAACCAAAGGGACATGACAAAAAATTTATGTTCTCTCGGAATCTTTCTGTGCCCGATTTTGCGAGAAGATTTTTTGTCAGT
>CAVDQU010000099.1:8488-10228 GCA_963611035.1 Agathobaculum sp. | reverse complement strand
GCGTCAGCTAGAATATTTTGTATGTGTTGCCGAAACCCTTAGTTTTACAAAAACAGCCGAAACTTTTTATATATCCCAGACAGCCGTTACCCAGCAAATACGGGCTCTGGAAGAACAATTAGGAGTAACTCTTTTTAACCGCACCAAACGAAGTGTGAAACTGACTCCTGCCGGAAGTATCTTTTTGGGAGAGGCAAGGGCTATTTTAAATCGCATGGACAGTGCTGTAGAAAAAGCAAGACAGGCTGCAAATGGACTTACAGGATCCTTAAAACTGGGGATCGTACAAGGTTATGATAATCCATATCTTCCAGACGTCATCCACAATTTCTGTGCTGCTTATCCCAATGTTTCTTTGCAGTTTACAGAAACCAATACAGAAACTCTCTACAAAATGCTGCAGGAAAAAACTCTGGATCTTACACTGAATGTTGTCTTTCCTTTCACACATCTGGATGTACTTGAATTTGAATCCAAACTGATCTGTAATTACCCTTTAATGGTTCTGATGCCTGCGGACCACCCTCTTGCTTTCCGAAGCCAGTTGGATCTAAGTGAATTGAAAAACGAAGATTTCATATTTACCGGCTTTTGGGGGATCGAAGAACAATCTGGCCAGTTTGAAAGTACTATGTCTCACTTTAGCAAAGCCGGTTTCACCCCTAAATTTACCCACCATTCCGAACATTTTAACATTACTGCGCTTATGGTGTGTGCAGGTATGGGAATTGCCATCGTTCCTTCCTATGCTGCTTTTTCCTGCCGCAGCGCCCATAATCTTGTTATGGTCCCGTTAGATGAAAAATCCGACCGGATCGATATTGCAGCTATATACAACCCTCATACAGAAAACCCTATAATCCAGAAATTTTTGGAATTTGTATAGAAAAATACTGCCGCCAACCGGATAAAATATCCAGTTAGCGACAGTATTTTTCTCATTATTCCATAAGTTTTTAAGAAGCAGCCTTCTTCTCTTCCCTCTTGGTTTCCAGATTGGAAACAACAATTGTGCAGGCTGCATCACCGGTGATATTAACAGTGGTACGGCCCATATCAAAAATTCGGTCTACGCCAGCTACCAGTGCAATTCCATCTACAGGCAGTCCAACAGAAGTCAGTACCATCGCCAACATAATCATGCCCGCACCAGGTACTCCGGCCGTTCCAATAGATGCAAGGGTTGCAGTCAGTACAATAGTGATCATCTGATTAAGTGTCAGATTAATACCATAACAGGAAGCGATAAAGATTGCGCAAACGCCCTGATAGATCGCCGTACCATCCATATTTATAGTTGCGCCTAAAGGAAGAACAAAGGAGGCAATCTCTTTTTTGGCTCCCAGCTTCTCCGTACAACTTAAATTGATGGGAAGGGTTCCCACGGAGGATGCGCTGGAAAATGCAAACATGATAGCCGGTAGCATTCCTTTAAAAAATTTCAACGGACTGATACCGCCCAACAATTTTACAGTTGCGGAATAAACGACAGCACCATGAACAACGTAGCAAATGTAAGCGGCAAGAAGCACCATAACCAGAGAACCGATAATAGTAGGGCCATTAACCGCAATAACCGGGCACAACAGGCAGAACACACCGATCGGGGAAAGATTTAAAATCATTTCCATGCATTTCATAAAAATCTCATTCAGGTCATTAAATGCATTTACCACACGGACATTTTTCTCTCCTACCAGAATAATAGCAAAACCAAGCAGAATCGCCATAACAATGATC
>CAVDQU010000099.1:6618-8459 GCA_963611035.1 Agathobaculum sp. | reverse complement strand
ATCTGAAGCATATTGGCATCGACCATCGGTGAAACAAAATTAGACGGAAAGATATTCACCAGCGTGTCCATAAAGGAAGTAGTTTGTGTCGTTTCATAAGAAAGGTCTGTAGTAGCAATGACAGGGAAAAGATGTTTAAACAGATTGCCGCCAGTCAGACCGATAATAACTGCAAATGCAGTGGTAAACAGGTAAAACACAACCGTTTTCAATCCAATAGCACCTACTTTTTTAATATCGCTCATAGAAATGATACCGCACATAATAGAAAACAGAACAATCGGCACAACAATAAATTTCACCAGATTCAGAAAAATAGTACCAAAAGGTTTGATATAGGTATCAGCAAAGCTTGCATGACTTTGAAGCAGAAGGCCTGCCAGGATTGCCAATACTAATGCAATGAATATTTTCATTGCCAGGGACATTTTCTTTTTTTCTTTCATACTCTTTACCTCATTTTCTTGTAATTCTCCCAGAAGCTAAGCCTGTTATTTCCGGGCAAAAAAAGAGACACCATGCCTGTCACACAATGTCTCCTTTGACGCTTCATTTATCTTAGCATATTCTTTACAAATACGCAACTTATTACTGTATATCCCAGCTTTGAAAGGTAAATTTGTTTTGTAACCTGCCCATATAGAAAAATTAGGCATATACACATCTCTTGCAATTTTTAAAAAGTTATCCCTCTTCAAAGCCTGAGCCAACACTTATTTTTCTTATACTGTTTTCTCCCAAAAACCTACACCTGTTGTTTTAACATTCCCGCACTTGTCATCCTTAAAGAATGTTCCGGTGGGATCTGAGGCTCTTCGGCCTCCGTATCTACCAACTGCAATGCCTTTACCGGGCATGCTTTTACACAGGCCGGAAGCATTCCGTGATGAACTCTTACATAGCAGCCGTCACATTTGATCATCTTGCCGTTTTCCCCAAAGGAGGGGATACCATATGGACATGCCATAGCACAGCTGTGGCAGCCGATACAGTTGGTGGTATCGTAAATGGTAAGGTTGGTCTCCGGATCTTTTCTCAGGCAGGCGCTTGGGCAGGCGGTGATACAAGGGGCGTCTGTACAGTGCATGCAGGCCAGTGATAAATGGCTGTATTTCACATCCCCTTTTTCTTCCATTTCCAGGTCAAACACATTTCGAAAAGGTCTCTGTCCTTCTTTTACCTGAAAGTCGTTCTGGTCCATACAGGCAAGGGAGCAGGCTCCGCAGGAAATGCATTTTGTGATATCCAGGTCTATTGCATACTTTTTCAACTCTGCACCTTCTTTCTCATACCACACCTGGTGGAGTTATAGGCTGGGAAGCCGGAATAGGGGTCTACATGGGTTTGGGACATCAGGGAGTTTACATCAGCCTCCGAATATCCATGATAGAAAAAGATCACATTTTTCTGCACTCTGTGTGTTGGATGTGCCTTTACGGAAATGGTTCCTCTTTCTGTGAACAGTTCTATATCGTCTCCCTCTTTCAGTCCCAATACCTCTGCATCTTCTATAGAAATATCCGCTGTTGGATCCGGACGCAGGCTGCGCACCCACGGTACCTTATGTAAACGGGAATGAATGGCATTTGGCAGTCTTCCACCGGAGCAGAGGATATAAGGATATACCTCTTCATCTGCCTCATCCATTGGCTCGCAGTAAGTTGGCAGAGGATCTAAATGCCACTGCGGATGAGAAGCGATCAGCTCTGAATACAGCTCAAACTTGCCGGTAGGTGTTTTGCAGCCTCTTTCAAGAACAGTTCCAGGAACATAAGGCTTTACGCCCCGTACCTTAACAGGCAGGTCACTGGCGCGAAGTTCGTCCATGGTAATATCCAAAT
>CAVDQU010000099.1:0-6608 GCA_963611035.1 Agathobaculum sp. | reverse complement strand
ATTTTTCGCAGTGGGGATATATCTGCCGCGGAGCTTCTCATATCCTTCTTCCAGACGCTTATCCCCTAACTTCATCACTTTTGCCAGATCACATAAAATTTCTGCGTCTGACTTACTCTCTCCTACTCTGTCAATGGCAGGTTTTGTCAGCCACGCATAGCCACCCGGATAAGTCTCTAACTCTCCTCTTTCGTAGGAAGTGCATACTGGAAGAACGATATCTGCCATTTTTGCAGCATCGGTCATAAACAGGTCCGCATCTACGAAAAAGTCCAGTTTTTCCATAGCAGATTTAAAATACTGGTCATCTGGAAGGATGCGGTAATTTAAGCCCAGGGCAAATAATGCCTTAACAGGATAAGGCGTACCTTCATGGATCTGTCTTGGCAGGTCTACGCACTGCATCTCCCGTTCCATGTGATACCACAGTGGGAACCGGGTGGCTCCTACAGGAAGGACTGCATCCTTTGGCTCTGTGCCGTCGGCAAATTCATCTTCCAATGTGGTGAAACCCGCGATCTGGTGGGTAAATGTATGTTCTCCTGGCAGCTGTCCGCCTTTACGGTCGAAGTTGCCTGTCAGGGCAGAAAGTGCCATAATAGCACGGTAATTCTGGAAGCCATTTTTGTGGTGTGGAATAGGCGCACTGTTTTCATTGATAGCCATGGACTTGCTCTCATGGACCATCTCGCAGGCTTTTACCACCAGTTCATAAGGAACACCTGTGAGCTTTTCCACATTGGTCTCATTAAAGCCTGCAGCATATTCTGCATATTCTTTAAAACCATGCACATACTTGTCAATGTATTCCTTATCGATCCAGTCTTTCTGGATCAGCACATTTCCCATACACAGTGCCAATGCTCCGTCTGTTCCCGGATAAGGACGCAGGTGCAGATCACACATTTTCTCTGTAGTAGGCGTGATCTTCGGGTCTACAACAATGACCTTCATACCTCTTGCTCTTGCTTTTTCTGCTCCCTGAGCCTTTAAATATCCGGAATAATAAGGATTAAAAGCCCAGCCAAGAAGCAGGTCGCAGTTTGCCATATCCGGTTTTCCCAGCTGTCCGATTGCTGTTTTCCATGCCATCCAGCCGGCTGTCATACAGGTACTGGACTCTGTACCATAGTTCATGGTTCCAAATGAATGGGCAAAACGGCGCAGCCATGGACGGAACCATTTATTATAGCCGCCAAAAAATGCCACTGCCTGAGGGCCGTCTGTTTCTTTGATATGGTTTAATTTTTCCGCAATTTCTTTATAAGCCTCATCCCAGGTAATCGGTTCAAATTTTCCTTCTCCCCTTTTACCAGTGCGGCGAAGAGGCGTTTTAATACGGTCTTCTCTGTATGCATAACCACGGCCGGACAATCCTTTGGTGCAAAGACATCCCTTATTTCTTGGGTGCTCGTCCAGACCTTCCAGTTTTACCATTTTTCCGTCTTTTACATAGGCACAGACACCGCAGTTATAAGCCGGAGAACAGATAGCACAGACCGTATTCTTTTTTACGATCCCGGTTTCCGGTCCCGGTATCTTTGCTTTTTTTAAAGCCTCTAAACTATCCATGTATCTTCTCCTCAACTTCTTCTATAAAAGGAACGGAAAGTCCTGCTTTTACCAGCATAGCCCGCTGATAATCCGGCAGAACAAACTGTTCACCTGCAAATAAACGCAGCATATAGTTTTTAATAATGCCGCTGACGCGATAATTATCTAAAATGTTAGCGCCTACAATACGCTTTCCATCTATCACCAGACGGATATACAGATTTTCGGAAAGAGAACCGTATTCCAGGATCTCTCCCTGCATCCGGTTGTCTCCAAATCCAATAAAATCCATATTCATAAAGTGGGTGATATTGTGAAGGATATTGCCTTTATAGGCCATATCTCCCCCTGCCATGTTGGTACCGGCTGCTTCACCCTGATGATTGGCATTGGCCCATAGACCGATGATCTGGTTCTGGCCGCTTTCCAGGTTGTTGCCTTCGCAGCAATCTCCTGCAGCAAAGATACCAGGAATAGAAGTACACATATGGTCATCTACCACAATGCCTCTTCCGATCTCCACTTCTCCCTGAACCGTATCTGTAATGGCTCTTGTACCGATGCACAGGCCCACAATATCCGTTGGAATGCGGCTTCCGTCTGTCAAAACAGCTACTTTTTCGCCATTTTCCTGTTCCATATGGTCAATGGTAACGCCAAACATTAAATGAACGCCCTGGGCTTCTACTCTCTTCTCGATTTCTTCTGCCACTTCTTTGTAAGCAGCCAGAGGGAAGATATAACTTGCCAGGTCTAAAAGCCATGTTTCAATGCCATATTTATGAAGAACTTCCACTACTTTAATGCCTGCCATGGAAGCACCGATAACAACAGCATGCTTAATATCATTTTTCTTTAATCTGTCCTTAAAACGAAGAGCGTCTTCTACTGTACGCATCAAAAAAGCGTCCTCAGGTTCCAGCCCCTTTACAGGAGGAGCGAAAGCTCTTGCACCTGTTGCGATCAGGATACGGTCATACTGCTCTGATCCATTTTCTGTTTCTACCAGATGTTCTGATCCGTGAACTTTTATTACCTGTTCTCTGCGAAGGTTAAAATCCACCTCTTTCTGAATCTGCTCCAGATCACCGAAAGGAAACATTCCTTCATATTCTAGTTTTCCAAATGCATAATAAGTGGTCAACATAGGATTATAAGGGGCGCGTTCCGTATTGCTGTATACATCGATGCATCCCTCTTTATCCAGTTCACGGATCTTCTTCACTGCATGGTAGCCGGCTGTACCAAAGCCTACTACTGCATATTTCATAATCTTACCTCCCGCTATCAAATTCCTCTGTTAATAAGAAACGACCACAATCTCTTCTGATCATTTCCCTGTATATAACAGAGGAACGCGGCAGGAATGTAACTTTTACAACACCCACCGCGTTTTCCCATATCAGCAAGGGTTACTGCTGATCCATTTTCTCTTTTACATTCTTATAACGAACTAACATCAGTACAACTGCTGCAAGGATAAACAGACCAATATACATGAACTGTCTTGCATTTAAGCTGGACAGGCTGACATAGGAGGTAGCTGCCAGTACAACGAATACAACTGCCAGAGCTACATTTAATTTTGCAGGGCTCATGTAAAGAGCAGATTTCTTGTATTCCTCCGGGAACACCTTAGGCAGACGGAAGCATGCATAAACCATTAACAGGTCTGTGAGCTTACCACAGCCAGTACCCATGTTTGCGATATCAGATGTGTTCATACCAGTTACGATCGGGATGATACCAACTACAAAGAAGAATAATAACAGGATAACAGGTGTGCCGCCCTTATTTTCCTTTGCGCATACCTCCGGCAGCCATCCGTCCATAGCCGCTCTCTGCAGGGAACGTGTGGTCCAGGATAAGGTACCATTTAAGGTGGTCAGTAATGCGAACCATGCACCGCCGATTACAAAGAACAGGTATACAGGTGCAGGGAATACAGATTTTGCTACTACCGAAATATTTACGCCGGCTACTTCTTCAACAGGAAGAACACAGGCAGCAACGATACCAACTAATGCATAGAAAACTGCAACAAGTAATGTAGATAATACCATAGCTTTTGGAATGGTTTTACCGGGGTTTTCCACTTCACCGCCGTTCTCTGCTAAAAATTTAGCACCTGCACATGCAAAGGAAAGCATTGCAGCACCGCGCAGGAATTTCACCGGGCCGTTTGGCATAATATTTTCAGCGTTTAAAGCCAGTGCAGACCAGTCTACTTTAGGAAGACCGAATACAATGTATACAAACAGGGAAACAAGTAATAATACTACCATGAACTTCTGTACTTTTGCAGAAGTCTTAAGGCCGACCATGTTTACTGCTACTGCCAGAGTCAAGGCACCAAGTGCTACTAACTTCTGATTTACATCCGGGAATATAACAGCTACATAGCTTGCAAAACCAATTGCGAACGTTGCGATCAGTACCTGCTGCAAAACAAACATCATTAAAAATACGAAAGATGCCCTTGGCCCGATCAGCTTTTTAGCATATACGTAGCTGCCGCCGGTAGCCGGCATACTGGAAGCCAGAGTTGCCATCGGTACCAGCTGACATACGGCAATCAGTGCTGCAATCACAAATCCATAAGGTGCGCCGTGTCCGGTCAGTCCAATTACGATACCAGTCAGTACGAATACGCCGGAACCAACGATCTGGCCGATGCAAAAACTCATACATTCCCAGAAATTCAGTTTTTTGTTATCCATAGTTATACCCCTTTCTTATCTGCCACAAACTGTGCCAGTATTTCCATACCTTTTTCAAGAGTTTCTCTTGGGCAGCCGATATTAAAACGGAGAAAATGTTCTCCATTCCCCTGATATCCGGCGCCTCCCCCTACTGCCATCTTATACTCAGAAGCCAGAAGCTTTACGATTTCCTCGGAAGTCATGGAAAGTCCGCTGCAATCTAACCACATCAGGTAAGTGCCTTCCGGCTTAACAGGTTTGATCTGCGGTGCATGCTCTTTCAGATAGTCTGTAACAATTTTTGCATTTTCTGTAAGATATGCATTCTGTTCATCTACCCATTCATCGCCATATGTATAGCAGGCTTCAATGGCACTGTTTGCCATGCAGTTCGGACTCATAAGCCATGCCTGGCGCAGCGTGTCTTCCTGGATCTTCTTGTATTCCGGATTTGGAATAATCGTACAGGAAGAGTGAAGACCTGCCATATTAAAGGTCTTGCTGATGGCAGTGTAGACCAGCATATGATCGTACACATCAGCGAACCGTGCAGCAGAAGTATACGAATGTCCGTAAAGGACTACATCTCCATGGATCTCATCAGAGAACAGCCATACGGAATATTTCTTACACATTTCTACGATCTTTCTGACCTCATCTTCTGTCCATACACGGCCTACCGGGTTGTGCGGGTTGCAGAAAATCATTGCCTTTACATCACCGCCTGCTAATTTCTTTTCCAGATCTTCCCAGTCAATGGTGTAACGGCCTTCGCTGTAAACCAGCGGACAGTCAACCTGTTTTCTTCCCTGATTATTGATCACAGCGAAAAACGGGTCATATACAGGAGTAAATACTAAAACTCCGTCTCCAGGCTTTGTAAAGCCGCGGATGGAGAACCAGATGGATGTAACAACACCTTCAGAAGGGGAAAATGCGGTTACAGGCAGATCTACCTGATGACGACGCTTGTACCAGCTTCTTACTGTTTCCAAAGTTCTCTCTCCTGTAGTGGTATAACCGAAAACCGGATGTTCCAGACGTTTCTTCATTGCTTCTACTGCTTCCGGCAAGGTTGCAAAATCGGTATCCGCAATCCAGAAAGGAAGAAGTCCTGTTCTGGTGCCGAATTTAAGCTGTTTTTCCCACTTGATGGAGTCAGAGCCAATGCGGTCCTGTACTTTATTAAAATCGTACTTCATTACTGCACCTCCAAAATGATGTAAAACTGATCGGATATGTCACCTGACGGTGATATATCTTAATATATGATGCTAAATCCCCAGGCGGTGCGGGCCCTGCACTGTCCGGAAAAATTACTGCCAAAGTAAAACTATCTGCAGAATTCCTCAAAATACTGCTTATATGTGTTATAGATCCAGTCGCAGTGAGCTAACATATGAAAATATGCATAGTCACCGTCATGATTTTTTACTGCTTCCAGAATATTCCCATGCTGAATATGTACCTGTTCCCCGTCTAGTTCCTGATCTACAGGGAAGATAAGGGGCAGCGCACGGATCTCATTGGATGGAAGAACAACTGCGTTCCATACCGGCTCCAACAGCGGATTTCTCAAAATCTCCCATAAGCAGCCATGAAAAGACTGATGCCCTCTTCCTTCTTCTATATACAGATTAGAACTTTCAATCACCGTCTGTCCGTTTTCATGGATACGTTCCAGTCTTGCAATGTCTTCCGGTGTAGCCACAAGAGCCGCCTGCTTTGCAATAGCAGGTTCGATCAGCCTTCTGGCTTTTGTGGAGAGTTCAAACTGCTGCCAGTACTTTTCTGCCTGGTCTTTTAACTCTCCTGGATCCAGCAGGTTCTTCCAGTCTACACTGACAACGCTTCCTTTTCCTTTGCGGGTCTCTATAATACCTGCATCGGCAAGAAGGCGGAGTGCCTGGCGGACCGTTACTCTGCTGACTCCCATACGTTCCATCAGTTCCTTTTCGCTGGGAAGCTGGTCCCCTGTGCGATAGGCTCCACTGCGTATCATATCTTTGATCTGGTCAAATACCTGATCATACAAAGGTTTGTTTGATAATTTATTCACAGCATTGTCTCCTCTCCTGTCTGCAACTGTATGGTGTAACAAACATACACCCTGTATTATAATAAGTCAAGTATATTTTAGAGATTTTTAACTTTTTTACAATTTTTTCTTTATTTTTTAGGCACATTTTTCTAAAAATCCCCTGTTTTTCTATTTTTCTTTGTTTTATTCCGCCATTGCTTGTATTAATTAAGACAGGTGTTGTCCTGTTTTATTTTCGAAACCTGTATTAAATCAAAATAAGTTGTATCTTAAAAAAACGAAAAAAAGCAGGTAAGACTGCTGCTCTGTCC
>CAVDQU010000098.1:0-10366 GCA_963611035.1 Agathobaculum sp. | reverse complement strand
GGGAATTTGCCGTATTTAAATGCGAAGCCACGGCAAATTCCGTTGCTGGTCATGCAACGCATGAATAGCAACACTTTACGAATCTGTCCTTTCACTTACAAAGTGAAGTCTGCAACCTTAAGAATTTCTTAATAATCTATTCAAAGAACATTCAAACATTTCCGGCGATTGCATGATATACTTTAGTTACATAAGAAATGCACGAAAGTTTAAGAACTATCCTTCAACCCTTTTTGAAAATCCGAAATCCTTAGAAGAAAGCTCCGTACTGACAGGTACGGAGCTTTTTTCTGCGCATATTTTATAAGAAAAGGGATTTTTTAATGTGAATCGGGCAAGAATGGAAATTCACTGCGATGAGGCGGCTTTGGACGGGATCACCGGGAAAGGCGTGGGAGTCGCAGTTTTAGATACAGGCATCTACCTTCATGAAGATCTAAAGGGAAAGGTACTGGGATTTAAGGATTTTGTCCATGGAAAAAAGCTTCCCTATGATGATAATGGTCATGGCACACATATTTCTGCCATGATCGCAGGAAGCGGAGCTGCATCCGGGGGCATTTTTAAAGGGATCGCACCGGGAAGCGGTATTCTTGGGATCAAGGTACTGGACCGGAAAGGAAATGGATATGCAACGGATGTGTTGATGGGCCTTCGCTGGATCAGAGAACACAGAAACGAATATGGCATACGTATCGTAAACATTTCCGTAGGTTCTCTCACCCGTCAGGAAATGACGGAAAATTCAGCTCTGGTAAAAGGGGTAAATGCAGCCTGGGATGACGGTTTGGTGGTAGTGGTGGCGGCTGGAAATCATGGTCCGGGGCCTGGGACTGTTACCACGCCTGGGATCAGCCGGAAAGTGATCACTGTGGGCTGTTCTGATGACCATAAAGAAGTAGAGGTTATGGGCAGCAAGATGGTGGATTATTCCGGCAGAGGTCCTACAAAGGCCTGCGTGTGCAAGCCGGATATTGTGGCTCCAGGCTGCGGCATTATCAGCTGCTGTAATGAGCCGGGTCATTATTTTATAAAATCAGGTACAAGCATGTCTACTCCCCTGGTGTCCGGTGCCATTGCATTATTGCTGGAAAAATACCCGTCTATGAGCAATAAAGATGTAAAACTGCGTATCAGAGAGCGGGCCGTAGATCTGGGACTTCCCCGTAATCAGCAGGGCTGGGGAAAACTGGACGTAAAAAGGCTGCTGGCAGATGAAATATGATCCTATCAACTGTCAGCAGCCTGAAAAGACTACACCGTATGTGTTTTCTATTTTGATTTATTTCTCCCAGCGTCCGGAAGCGCCGCATGGCAGTACCAGGCCGCTCTGGGAAACGGGAAGACCTACTTCCTCGGCTTTCACAGTACCGCCGAATTTCGGAACGATCTCCACACCCATCATATAAGAAAGAACAGATGGAGCAAGACCGGTGGTATAAGAGTTGATAAGGAAGAACAGCGGATCATCAGAAAGCAGCTGTACGCAAAGCTTTACTAATGGATGGATGGCATCTTCGATTTTCCAGATCTCGCCTTTTGGTCCGCGGCCATAAGATGGCGGGTCCATGATAATGGCATCGTAATGATTTCCACGGCGGATCTCACGTTCTACGAATTTAACACAGTCATCTACAATCCAGCGGATAGGAGCATCAGACAGACCGGAGGAATGTGCATTTTCCTTTGCCCAGGTGACCATACCCTTAGAAGCATCTACGTGAGTCACGCTGGCTCCTGCTTTGGCAGCTGCCAGTGTGGCACCGCCGGTATAAGCAAACAGGTTTAATACCTTAACAGGACGTCCGGCTTTGCGGATCTTATCCCCAAACCAGTCCCAGTTTGCAGCCTGCTCCGGGAAAAGGCCGGTATGCTTAAAGCTGAAAGGCTTTAAATTAAAGGTAAGTTCTTTATAATTAATGGTCCACTGTTCCGGCAGGTCAAAAAACTCCCATTCACCGCCGCCCTTGCTGCTGCGATGATAATGTCCGTTCATCTTCTTCCAGCCTTTATGCTTCTTAGGAGTATCCCAGATCACCTGAGGATCCGGACGCACCAGAAGATATTCTCCCCAGCGCTCTAATTTTTCACCTTTGGAACAGTCAATTACTTCATAATCTTTCCAACCGTCGGCAAGCCACATAAATTTGATAACCTCATTTCTTCTTATAATTTATAACTATATATGATATTCCGATGTCCGCCCTCGGGGCAGACATGATGATGCAGTCTGTTGAAATCACAGGATTCCAATTGAGTATAGTCTATTTTTATGTAGTACGTCAAGCAATTTGGGGGGCTTGCGACAGATTCTTGTAATAGAATTGAAAGATTAATCTGGTTGAACTCTGGGGGAAGTCTTGGTAAAATAAGTATAAAGCGCAGACTGTGTGCAGATGTATCTGTTTTGCAGCAGTTTCGGGGTGAACGCAGAAGAAGAGAGGAACAGGGCATATGAGAAAGAGCGTAAAAGCAGCCTGGTTTCTGGCAGCTTTCTTATCAGCAGGGCTGACAGCATTTCCAGTTATGGCAGCACAGGGATGGGCGCAGGAAAATAATACCTGGGTCTACTATGACAGCAATGGAAACAAAGTATATAATGAATGGAAAAAAGGTGCAGATGGTCAGTGGCGTTATCTGAACGGAGAAGGATGTATGGCCACTAATGCCTGGGCTGATTCTAATTACTATGTAGATAGCAATGGCATCATGATCACGGATAAATGGTTAAAGACCACCTCTGACGGCGGGGAAGAAGAGTGGTACTATTTTGGAAGTACGGGAAAGACTCTTGATGATACCTGGAAAAAGATCAATGATAAATGGTATCATTTTGATGGAAACGGCCGTATGGAGACGGGCTGGATCTTAGATGATATGTATTACACAGGCGATGACGGTGTAATGCGCACCGGCTGGCAGAAGCTATATCCGCCGGAGAACTATGAAGAAGATTCCAACAAGGTGATCCCGGGAGCAGAAGGCGGTACCTTAGATTACGGCGAAGACGGCCAGTACTGGTTCTACTTTGGCACCAACGGCAAAAAGTACGTGCCAAGTGACGGCAATGACAATGGTGATTACGGCACCAGAAAAATAGATGGTGTTTACTATTGCTTTGATGATGACGGCATTTTACAGATGGGTTGGAAGAATGTAAGAGGAAACTCTGATTCCATCAAAGATTATATGTATTTCGGTTCTGACGGCAAGGCAAAGATCGGCTGGTATTCCATAGAGCCGCCGGAAGACCTGGAAGGCTATGATGGAGATGTAGAATGGTTTTATTTTGCAAACAATGGCAAGCCCAAAGCTTCTGATTCCGACCATCTTACCACACAGGATCTGACCAAGATCAGCGGAAAGACCTACTTATTTAATAAGCGTGGAAATCCGGTTTATGGTCTGAAGAAAGTTTATATTGGTTCCGGTGACAGCAACTGGACCGCATTCTATTTCGGCACCAAGTCCCAGAGCTGTGTACAGCGTGGCAAGATGAAAGTAGAAGAAGACGATGGAAACAAGACAGACTTTTACTTCAGTGAAAATGGCCGCGGCTACACTGGTGTAAAGGATAATTACCTGTATTATAAGGGCAAACTTCAGAAAGCTACCGATGGCCAGAAATATGTATGCTTTAAGGTAGATAACAGTAATTATGTAGTAAACTCTTCCGGAAAGGTAATGAAGAATACTACCGTTAAGACCAGTGACGGAGTAAAGTTTAAAACAAGCTCCAGCGGTTCTTTAAGTTCAGCAGATGATGACACCGATGTAAGCTCTTATTTCACAGAGCCGGAAGAGCCGATCTGCACAGAAGACTGATCATCTATTATAATAGGAAGAAACTCATAAAAATATTCCCCAAAGCCCCATGAAATGCCCTGTATCTATGAGAAATGGATGCAGGGCAAAATTATTTTGAAAAAAACAAAAAAAATACTTGCATTTCCCTGTAATATATGTTATTTTAGAACAGCTGTGACATGATAGCAAAGAAACGTGAGGTTGCTGCTTTGTGAAAAGCAGGTTTTCCGTGGAGCGAATGTCAAGTTAGGAAACTGGCGACAAGTCACTGTACCAATTAAAGAATCTGCAAATGAGAGCAGGATCAGTGTGGAGTTCCGTGAGGACACACACGGAAACGTGTACAGTCACCGCTTGTCGTACTTGGTTTATAAAGTGCGAAAAGGAGGCGACTTTTTTTATGGCAAGTCAAGTAATGAGAATCACATTAAAAGCTTATGATCATCAGTTAGTAGATCAGTCCGCTGGAAAGATCATCGAGACAGTAAAAAAGACAGGATCTCAGGTGAGCGGACCAGTGCCGTTACCAACCAAGAAAGAGGTTGTAACAATTCTGCGTGCGGTTCATAAGTACAAAGATTCCAGAGAGCAGTTCGAGCAGAGAACTCATAAGAGACTGATCGATATCACTGCACCAAGCCAGAAGACAGTAGATGCACTGTCCAGACTGGAAATGCCAGCTGGTGTATTCATCGACATCAAAATGAAAACTAAATAATTGAAAATTATTTTGTTTTCATGCTACCCAAACGAAGCGGAGCGGAGTTCGGGTTTCCCGTTGAGTCACCGAAGGTGATATGAAAATGTTTATATCCTGAAGGGTTTAGATATAGAAGCAACACTACATTCCTGTAGGAATCAACATACCGGCAACGGTTTATAGTGTTCCACGTATATTAGGCTGTTCTAGGATGAATGCGAAAGCATTCCGCTGTAGATCATGAAACAGGAGGTAAGACAATGAAGAAAGCGATTTTAGCAACAAAAGTCGGAATGACCCAGATCTTCAATGAGAATGGTGCGTTAATTCCGGTAACCGTACTTCAGGCAGGACCTTGTGTAGTAACTCAGGTTAAGACCGAAGAGAACGACGGTTACAAAGCAGTACAGGTTGGTTTCGTTGATAAGAGAGAAAAACTTGTTAATAAGCCACAGAAAGGCCACTTTGATAAGGCTGGCGTATCTTACAAGAGATATGTGAGAGAATTCAGATTTGAGAATGCGGAAGAGTATTCTGTAAAGGATGAGATCAAGGCTGAGATCTTCGCAGCAGGCGATAAGATCGATGCAACCGCTATTTCCAAAGGTAAAGGCTTCCAGGGCGCAATCAAGAGACACGGACAGCACAGAGGACCTATGGCTCATGGTTCTAAATTCCATCGTCATCAGGGTTCCAATGGTTCCGCTACTACCCCAGGCCGCGTATTCAAGGGCAAGGGAATGCCTGGACAGATGGGTCACAAGCAGATCACTGTTCAGAATCTTGAAGTAGTTAAGGTTGATGCCGAGAACAACCTGATTCTGGTTAAGGGTGCAGTTCCAGGACCTAAGAAATGCCTGGTTACTGTAAAGGAAACCGTTAAGGTTGAAAGGTAAGCTTTTATAGGAAAGGAGGAATACACAGATGGCAAACGTATCTGTTTACAATATGGAAGGTAATGAAGTTGGCACATTAGAACTGAACGATGCCGTGTTCGGTGTAGAAGTAAACGAGCACCTGGTACATCTTGCAGTTGTTGCACAGCTTGCTAATAAGCGTCAGGGAACACAGAAAGCAAAAACACGTTCTGAGGTTTCTGGCGGTGGCAGAAAGCCATGGAGACAGAAAGGAACCGGTCATGCAAGACAGGGTTCAACAAGAGCTCCACAGTGGAAAGGCGGCGGTGTTGTATTTGCACCAACTCCTAGAGACTATACAATCAGACTGAACAAGAAGGAAAAGAGAGCAGCTCTTAAGTCCGCTCTGACAAGCCGTGTTCAGGAGAACAAGTTCATCGTTGTTGAAGAACTTAAGTTTAACGAGATCAAGACAAAGAACTTTAAGAATGTTCTGAACAATCTGAAGATTAACAAAGCTCTGGTTGTTTTAAGCGAGAGCGATGAGAACGCAGTATTATCCGCAAGAAACATTGCTGATGTTAAGACTGCTCAGGTTGGAACCATCAATGTATACGACATTCTGAAGTACAACACAGTTGTTGCTAGTAAGGCAGCTGTTGCATCCATCGAGGAGGTATACGCATAATGGCAGATATCAAATACTATGACGTCATCTTAAAACCAGTTATCACTGAGAAGAGCATGAACGCTATGGGTGATAAGAAGTATACTTTCATGGTACATGTAGACGCTAACAAGTCTATGATCAAAGAAGCAGTTGAGAAGATGTTCCCAGGAACCAAGGTTGCTTCCGTAAACACCATGAACTGCGATGGCAAGACAAAGAGAAGAGGAATGACTTTCGGAAAGACCGCTGCTTCCAAGAAAGCTATTGTTAAGCTGACCGAGGACAGCAAGGAGATCGAAATCTTCCAGGGACTGTAGGCTGTGAATACTTAACGAGGTCTTTCCGAGTTTAGTATGAACGCCGTTCCCGAGACTTGGCGAGGTCTTTCACGAGCTTAGTCGGGCGGAACATCCCGCAGATACACCCCGCCGGGTGCTTTCCCGGCCGGAGAACTTATACGGCTCTTATGACAGCCGTGAAAAGAAAAGAAAAGGAGTAAATGTCATGGGAATTAAGAAGTATAGTGCTTATACACCTTCCAGAAGACATATGACCGGTTCTGATTTCAAGGAAATCACCAAGACAACTCCAGAGAAGTCTCTGGTAGTATCTCTGGCTAAGAACGCTGGTCGTAACAATCAGGGTAAGATCACTGTTCGTCACAGAGGCGGCGGCAGCAGAAGAAAATACAGAATTATCGATTTCAAGAGAAACAGCAAGGATGGTATCCCGGCAACCGTTATCGGTATCGAGTACGATCCAAACAGAAGTGCAAATATCGCACTGATCTGCTATGCAGATGGTACCAAGTCTTATATCTTAGCTCCTCAGGGCTTAACTGATGGAATGAAGGTTATGAGCGGTGACACTGCAGAAGCAAAAGTTGGTAACTGCATGCCACTGTATCATGTTCCAGTAGGTACTCAGGTACACAACATTGAGCTGTATCCTGGTAAGGGTGGTCAGCTGGTTCGTTCCGCTGGTAACTCTGCTCAGCTTATGGCTAAGGAAGGCAAGTATGCAACCTTACGTTTACCTTCAGGTGAAATGAGAATGGTTCCGATCATCTGCCGCGCAACAATCGGTGTTGTTGGCAATGGCGAACACTCCCTGATCAACATTGGTAAAGCTGGTAGAACCCGTCACATGGGCATCAGACCTACCGTTCGCGGTTCCGTTATGAACCCGAATGATCATCCACACGGTGGTGGTGAAGGAAAGACCGGTATCGGCCGTCCAGGTCCATGCACACCTTGGGGCAAGCCTGCTCTGGGTCTGAAGACCAGAAAGAAAAACAAGCAGTCTAATAAGTTGATCGTAAGAAGACGTGATGGCAAAACCATCAAATAATTAAGGAGGTTAAGAACACATGGCTCGTTCACTGAAAAAAGGACCATTTGCAGATGCACATCTGTTAAAGAAAGTAGACGCTATGAATGCAGCAGGACAGAAGCAGGTAATCAAGACCTGGTCCCGTCGTTCAACAATCTTCCCTCAGATGGTTGGTCACACAATCGCTGTACATGACGGAAGAAAACACGTTCCGGTATACGTTACTGAGGATATGGTAGGACACAAACTGGGTGAGTTCGTAGCAACCAGAACCTACAGAGGCCACGGTAAAGACGAGAAGAAGTCCGCTGTTAGAAAGTAATCCAAAGGTAGATGAAAGGAGGTTTTACAAATGGCAAGAGGACACAGATCCCAAATTAAGAGAGAAAGAAATGCCCAGAAGGACACCAGACCAAGCGCAACACTGTCTTACGCTAGAGTGTCTGTCCAGAAGGCTTGCTTTGTATTAGATGCCATCAGAGGCAAAGATTTACAGACCGCACTTGGTATTGTAACTTACAATCCTAGATATGCTTCCAGCTTAGTAAAGAAGTTACTGGAATCAGCAGCAGCAAACGCTGAGAACAATAACAACATGGACCCTGCAAAACTGTACGTAGAAGAGTGCTACGCAAACCAGGGACCGATCATGAAGAGGGTTAGACCGAGAGCTCAGGGCCGTGCTTACAGAATCGAGAAGAGAATGAGCCACATCACTGTAGTTCTGAATGAGAAATAAATAGGAGGCAAATATGGGACAGAAAGTTAATCCACACGGCATTAGAGTCGGTGTTATTAAAGACTGGGATTCCAGATGGTATGCAGAAGCTGATTTTGCAGACAACCTGGTTGAAGACTATAATATTAGAAAGTTCCTTAAGAACAAATTAAAGAGCTCCAGCGTTTCCAAGATCGAGATCGAGCGCGCATCTGACAGAGTGAAAGTTATCATCTACACTGCTAAGCCAGGCGTTGTTATCGGTAAGGGCGGCGCAGAGATCGAAAAGCTGAAAGCAGAAGTTCAGAAGATGACTGCTAAGAAACTGTTCGTAGACATCAAAGAGATCAAGAGACCAGACAGAGATGCTCAGCTGGTTGCTGAATCTATCGCACAGCAGCTTGAGAACCGTGTATCCTTCCGTCGTGCTATGAAGTCTACCATGAGCAGAACCATGAAGGCTGGCGTTAAGGGTATCAAGACTGCAGTTGCAGGTCGTTTAGGCGGCGCTGATATGGCTCGTACAGAGTTCTACAGCGAAGGTACTATTCCGCTTCAGACATTAAGAGCAGATATTGACTATGGTTTCGCAGAAGCAGATACAACCTACGGCAAGATTGGCGTTAAGGTATGGATCTACAAAGGCGAGGTACTTCCTACTAAAGGAAATAAGGAAGGGAGCGATAAATAATGTTAATGCCTAAGAGAGTTAAGCGTCGTAAACAGTTCCGTGGATCTATGGCCGGCAAAGCTTTAAGAGGCAATACGATCTCTAACGGTGAGTACGGTTTAGTCGCTACTGAACCATGTTGGATCAAATCAAACCAGATTGAAGCAGCCCGTGTTGCTATGACCCGTTACATTAAGCGTGGTGGTAAAGTCTGGATCAAGATTTTCCCGGATAAACCTGTAACAGCAAAGCCAGCAGAAACCCGTATGGGTTCCGGTAAAGGCGCTCTGGAGTACTGGGTAGCAGTTGTAAAGCCAGGCCGCGTATTATTCGAGATCGCTGGTGTACCAGAGGAAACAGCTAAGGAAGCACTTCGTCTTGCTATGCACAAACTGCCATGCAAGTGCAAAATTGCTTCTAAAGCAGATTTAGAAGGCGGTGATAACAGTGAAAACTAATAAGTTTGTAGAAGAGTTAAAGAATAAATCAGCAAATGAGCTGAATGAAGAGTTAGTAGCTGCGAAGAAGGAACTGTTTAATTTAAGATTCCAGAATGCAACCAATCAGTTAGACAACACATCCCGGATCAAAGAAGTTCGCAAGAACATCGCTCGTATCCAGACTGTTATCACTGAGAAGGCTAATGCTTAATGAAAGGAGAACTTACCGTGGAAAGAAATTTAAGAAAAACCCGTATCGGTAAAGTGGTAAGCAACAAGATGGATAAGACCATCGTTGTAGCAATCGAGGACCACGTAAAGCACCCAATGATCGGTAAGATCGTTAAGAAAACCGTTAAGCTGAAAGCTCATGATGAGAACAATGAGTGCGGCATCGGTGATACTGTAAAAGTAATGGAAACAAGACCACTGTCCAAGGATAAGAGATGGAGACTTGTTGAGATTATCGAGAAAGCAAGATAATTAGGGAAGGAGTTAACAGGTATGGTTCAGCAGGAAACAAGACTTAAGGTTGCCGACAATACCGGTGCAAAAGAACTTCTCTGCATCCGTGTATTAGGTGGTTCAACCAGAAGATATGCAAATATCGGCGATGTCATCGTTGCTTCTGTTAAAGATGCAACACCAGGCGGTGTTGTAAAGAAGGGCGATGTTGTAAAGGCTGTAGTAGTTCGTACCGTTAGAGGCGCTCGCCGTAAAGACGGTTCTTACATCAAGTTTGATGAGAATGCAGCAGTTATTATTAAAGATGACAAGACTCCAAGAGGAACTCGTATCTTTGGGCCTGTAGCTAGAGAATTAAGAGACAAGCAGTTTATGAAGATTGTCTCCTTAGCTCCAGAAGTATTATAAGGAGGGTGTCCACTGTGCAGAAAATCAAGAAAGACGATTTAGTAGTAGTAATCGCAGGAAAAGATAAAGACAAACAGGGAAAGGTACTCTCTGTTGACGTAAAGAAGAACAAAGTTCTGGTTCAGGGCTGCAACATGGTTACAAAGCACACCAAGCAGTCTCCAGCTAACCCACAGGGCGGCATCGTGAATCAGGAGGCTCCAATCGATATCTCCAATGTAATGCTGGTAGTAGACGGCAAGGCAACCAGAGTTGGCTTTGAAGTAAGAGACGGAAAGAAAGTCCGCGTTGCTAAGAAG
>CAVDQU010000097.1:0-10598 GCA_963611035.1 Agathobaculum sp. | reverse complement strand
TTTTTGAAGAAAAATGAGCGGATTACGAATGTTTTTAGAATTGCGAGAGTGCAAGCACGTAGCAATTCGGTATCAGAGAGGTCAAAATACCTTCTGACCCCAACATCATAATATTTTACATAAAAGCGTAAAAGTTTAAAGCATTAAAGTGTTGACTTTTACGCTTTTATGTATTAAACTGTCTGCAAACTAAAAAAACAGGATATCCATTGTACAGATAAAAACAAATTAAGAGAAAATATTACGCGGATAAGGAGTGTAACAGATTATGATCATTATTATGAAACCACAGGCTTCCAGAGAAGCTGTTCAAAAAGTAACCTCTCTCATTGAATCCAAAGGTCTTCAGGCTCATCTTTCTGAAGGTTCTCAGGTCACCATCGTTGGCGTTGTAGGCGATAAGACCAAACTGGCCGGAAGCAACATTGAAATGAGCGAAGGGGTTGACAAGGTAGTTGCTGTCACAGAATCTTACAAACTGGTAAATAAGAAATTCCATCCTGATGATTCCATTATTCCTGTAGGTAATACCCACATCGGTCCAGGAACCATGACCGTTATGGCAGGTCCCTGCGCCATCGAATCCAAGGAACAGCTGCTCTCCACTGCTTTCGCTGTAAAGAAAGCAGGCGCCACCTTCCTTCGGGGCGGTGCTTACAAGCCGCGTACTTCCCCATACTCTTTCCAGGGCCTGGAAGAAGAAGGCTTAAAATACATGAAAGAAGCCAGAGAAGCAACAGGACTGAACGTGATCTGTGAAGTCACCAGCGCACATGCCATTGAAGCAGCAGTTAAATATGTAGACATGCTCCAGATCGGCGCCAGAAACATGCAGAACTTTGAACTGTTAAAAGAAGCCGGAAAATCAGGAATGCCTGTATTGTTAAAACGCGGCTTATGTGCTACCATAGATGAGTGGCTGAATGCTGCTGAATACATTATTTCAGAAGGAAATCCAAATATCGTGTTATGTGAGCGTGGTATCCGCACCTACGAAACATCCACCAGAAACACGCTGGATATCAGCGCTGTTCCGGTGATCCGCCAGAAGAGCCATCTTCCAGTGATCGTTGACCCAAGCCATGCAACGGGCGTAAGAGCTTATGTAGAACCTCTTGCAAAAGCTGCTGTTGCAGTAGGAGCTGACGGACTGATGATCGAGGTGCATCCAGATCCGGCCAGAGCTCTTTCTGACGGACCTCAGTCTCTTACCTTTGACGCTTTTGAAAAACTGATGGCAGACTTAAAGCCATATGTGGATCTGTCCGGCAGAACCTTTGAAGCCAGATAAACAGATGATCACTTATTATTCACAGCAAAAACACCTGAAAGCCTTTTTATGAAGGTTTTCAGGTGATTCTATATGTAAGGTATATAAGGAGCGATTTTAAAAATGGAAAAATTTACCATGAATGATACAACCATTGCCTTTATCGGCCTTGGCCTTATCGGCGGTTCCCTGGCAAAAGGGATCAAGAGAGCCCGTCCAGATATCCGCATCATGGCCTATATGCGCACCCGTTCCAAGCTGGAACAGGCAAAAAAAGACGGCATTGTAGACGTTATTTTAGACGGCATCGACGAACATTTAAAAGAATGTGACCTGATCTTTTTATGTACGCCTGTGGAATATAATGCACAGTATCTGGCAAAAATCCGCTCCTATTTAAAGCCGGGAGCTTTGATCACAGATGTGGGAAGCACTAAAACTGACATCCACAAAGAGATCCTGCGACAGGGCCTTACGGACTGCTTTATCGGTGGTCATCCTATGGCAGGTTCTGAAAAAACAGGCTATGAAAACGCCACTGACCATCTTCTTGAAAATGCTTATTACATTGTTACTCCTCCAGAAGGTCTTGGCCCGGACGGCAGCGAAACCGGTGATATTTCACCAAAATATGCAGAAAATGCCAAGCGCATTATCGCAGTAGCCCAGACAGTAGGCGCTATCCCTCTGGTCCTTGACTACAGGGAACATGACAAAGTGGTAGCTGCCATCAGTCATCTGCCTCATCTGGTGGCTTCCAGCCTGGTAAATCTGGTAAAAGATGCAGATTCACCTGCCGGGACTATGAAACGGGTGGCTGCAGGCGGTTTTAAGGATATTACACGCATCGCCTCCTCTTCTCCTGAAATGTGGGAGCAGATCTGCATGACCAATGTAGACCCCATCGCGGACATGCTGGAGCGCTATATTGGTTCCCTTCAGGACATTCTTTCTGAAATAAAAGAACGTCAGGGAGACGCTATTTACAAGCTGTTTGAAAAGTCCAGAGACTTCCGCAATACCATTACCGACCGTGCCAAAGGTTCTGTGGAACCATCCTATGCCTTTTCTGTAGATGTGGCAGATGAGGTAGGTGCTATTTCCACTATTGCCGTTATTCTGGCAGCTAAAGGGATCAGCATTAAAAATATCGGTATCAATAACAACAGGGAACGTGGCGAAGGAGCCTTAAAGATTGAATTTTATGACGAAGCAGCTATGATCGCAGCCTGGAAACGACTGGAATACTATAAATACGAAATGGTAAGACTGTAAGGTCTGCCTGTTTGGGAGGAACATATGGAATTTAGAAAATCAGGCCCATTAAAGGGCGAGATCACAGTTCCCGGAGATAAATCTATTTCCCACCGCGCTGTGATGTTCGGCTCTCTTGCAAAGGGAACCACAGAGATCACAGGATTTTTACAGGGAGCCGACTGTCTGTCTACCATCTCCTGTTTTCAGCGCATGGGCGTATCCATTGAAAATAAGGGTGATATCGTCCTGGTACATGGAAATGGCCTTCACGGTCTTAAAAAGCCGGAAACTGTATTAGACTGTGGAAACAGCGGCACTACTACCCGTCTAATCTCCGGTATCTTATCTGCACAGAACTTTGACGTAACTTTAACTGGTGACGCTTCTATCCAGAAACGGCCTATGAAACGTATTATGGAACCGCTGTCCCTTATGGGAGCAGATATTGTCAGTGTAAATGGAAATGGCTGCGCGCCTTTAGCCATCCATGGAAAGTCTCTGCACGGCATCCACTACACTTCCAAAGTAGCCTCTGCACAGGTTAAATCTTCTATTTTATTAGCAGGACTTTACGCAGATGTCCCAACTTCCGTTACAGAGCCTTATGTATCCAGAAACCATTCTGAGATCATGTTAAATCTGTTCGGTGCCCATGTAACCACAAAAGATACCACTGCTACCATTGAACCAGCCAGTGAACTTCATGCAGTAAAAGTAAATGTACCGGGAGACATCTCTTCTGCTGCCTACTTTATTGCAGCTGGACTTATGGTTCCCGGTTCTGAGATCCTGATCAGAAATGTAGGCATCAATCCCACCAGAGACGGCATCCTTCACATATGCAAAGATATGGGGGCAGACCTTACTTTATTAAATGCAAAAGAGGATGAAGGGGAACCTGTTGCCGATATTTTAGTCCGTGCTTCTTCTCTTCACGGAACAGAGATCGGCGGAAGCATTATCCCGACTCTTATTGATGAGCTTCCTATGATCGCTGCCATGGCCTGCTTTGCAGATGGAACTACTGTGATCCGCGATGCAGCAGAATTAAAGGTGAAAGAATCCAACCGTATTGCTGTTATGGTAGAAAACTTAAGTGCCATGGGTGCGGATGTAACTGAAACAGAGGACGGCATGATCATCCGCGGCGGAAAACCGCTTCACGGTGCCGTGATTGAAAGCCACTTAGACCACCGTATTGCCATGACCTTTGCAGTGACGGCTCTTGGGGCAGAGGGCGTTACACAGATCAAAGACGCAGAATGCGTGAATATTTCTTATCCAGAATTTTACAAAGATCTGGAAAATTTATTTTCTGGAAAATAATAAAGCTTTATTTTTTTCAAATTCACACAGAGACAAAAACCGCGTATGGAGCATATCATTTTCGTCCATACGCGGTTTTTATAATATCACTTATCTAAAACAAATTTTAAAGTGCAGTACCCTTCTTTGGAACAAAGAATTTATCCATATCCGCATGTTCCAATTCTAACAATGCGATCTTCTTCTCCATTCCTCCCGCATATCCCGTAAGACTGCCATTTGTTCCCACAACACGATGACAGGGAATGATAATGGAAACTTCATTATGTCCTACTGCGCCGCCTACAGCCTGAGCAGACATATGAGACGCATTCTGCATCTGGGCCAGCTTTTTGGCAATCTCCCCGTATGTCATGGTCTGACCATAAGGGATCTGCAGCAAGATCTGCCATACAGCCTGACGAAATGGGGAACCTGCAGGATGAAGCGGCGGGGTAAAGTCTGGCTTTTTCCCGGAAAAATATACATCCAGCCATTTTTTTGCCTGGGCCAGGACCGGGATCTCCTGTGCAACCGTCTCTTCTGGAAGTGTATTTGCAAAGTATTTCTGTCCTTCAAACCATAAACCAGTCAGTCCAACCTCATCTGCTGCCAGTAACATATTTCCCAGTGGGGACGGATATGTGCATGTATGTATCATATGTCCTGTTTCCTTTCTCTTTAAGTTTTGCGCTAATGCAACCATCTGTTTTCTTCTGGACTTATTGTACCATGTACTTCAAAAAAATACACCAAAAAAGGAGCAGACATAACATCCGCTCCTTAAATCATTTTTATTTGTACCTTATGCAGGATAAAATCCAGTAGGTGTCTCTGCCATATTGATCATAATATTCTTCATCTGGGTATAATGTTCCAGGATGACCTTATGGGTCTCTCTTCCGATGCCGGATGCCTTGCAGCCGCCAAATGGAGCACCTTCCGGGATAGCATTGTAGGTGTTCACCCACATACGGCCTGTTTCTACGCCTCTTGCTACACGCAGGGCCCGGTTGATATCTCTGGTCCACACAGCACCGCCTAAGCCGTAGGCACTGTCATTTGCCATGGCAAGAACTTCTTCCTCTGTTTTAAACTTAATGATGCAGGCAACTGGTCCGAAGATTTCTTCCTGGGCTACGCGCATATCGTTAGTCACATCTCCTAATAAGGTTGGACGCAGGAAGCAGCCCTTTTCCAACTCCCCTTCTGTTGCCTGTACGCCGCCGCAAAGCACCTTTGCTCCTTCTTCTTTACCGATCTCCACATATTTTAAGATCTTTTCCATCTGTCTGCGGTCGATCTGGCTTCCCATCTGAGTCTCTTCTTCCCATGGAAGACCTACTTTTACTTTATTAAAACGTTTTACAGCCTCTTCTACAAAACGATCATAAATGCTTTCCTGGACAAATACTCTAGAACCTGCGCAGCAAACCTGGCCCTGGTTAAAGAGGATGCCCATCTGAAGGCCATCCATTGCCATTTCCCAGTCACAGTCTTCAAAGAAGATATTGGCAGATTTTCCTCCAAGCTCCAATGTAGCAGGGATCAATTTCTGAGCTGCTGCCAAAGCTACATTTCGTCCTACTTCCGTAGAACCGGTAAAAGCAAGTTTTCTAAAGCCGGGATGATCTAACATATACTGGCCGGATTTAGAGCCGGAACCTGTGATCACATTAAATACACCTGCTGGGATCACATCCTGAACCAGCCTTGCAAATTCCAAGACGCTTAAAGGTGTGGTGCTGGAAGTTTTAAATACAGTACAGCAGCCGCTGGCAAGAACCGGTGCCAGTTTCCATGCTGCCATTAAAAATGGGAAGTTCCATGGAACGATCTGGCCTACTACACCAATCGGTTCTCTTAAGATCAGGCTTAAGGTATCTTTGCCAAGGATATTGGCACTTCCCTCTTCTGCCTGGATGCAGCCTGCAAAGTAACGGAAATGATCAGCTGCCATAGGGATATCCACTGCCAGTGTCTCACGGATGGGCTTTCCATTATCCATGGATTCTACCATAGCCAGATGTTCCTTGTTTTCATCAATAATAGCTGCGATCTTATTTAAAATGGCGGCTCTTTCTGCAACTGTAGTATGCTTCCATGTTTTAAAAGCTTCCCATGCTGCTTTTACTGCATCATCTACATCTTCCTTTGTTGCCTGAGCGCACTCTGCTAATACACTTCCGTCTGCCGGGCAGATTGTTTTAAATATTTCATGGTCAGAAGCGTCTTTCCACTGACCTCCTATAAATAACTGATAACGTTCCTGTAATTTTGCCTTTTCCATATTATTTTCCACCTTTCCTGTACAATGTTTCATGCCTTTTGCTACTGGACCATTTCCATTTTCATAAAGTCCGCAGACCTTATTAATATGCAGCCTTGAAAATTCCAATTACCTGTTCCTTGGTAGCCTTTCTTGGGTTGGTCAGCTGGCAGACATCCTTCATTGCATTTTCAGCCATTATCTCGAAATCTTCCTCTTTTACCCCAAGACTTCTCAGGTTTTTCGGGATACCTACCTGCTCGCTGAGCTGGCGGATGGCTGCAATGGCTTTTCTGGCTGCTTCCATAGTGGAAAGTCCGTCAATATTTTCCCCCATTGCTTTTGCAATATCTCTGAAGCGATTTGCATTTCCGATCAGGTTAAATTCCTCTACATGAGGAAGGAGAATAGCGTTGCACACACCATGAGGCAGGTTGTAGAAACCACCTAACTGATGAGCCATAGCGTGAACATAACCTAAAGAAGCATTATTAAAGGCAATGCCTGCAAGATACTGTCCATATGCCATCTTGTCTCTTGCCTTCATATACTCTCCGTTTGCAACAGCCTTTGGCAGATACTGTGTGATCATGGTAATAGCCATGGTAGCTGCTGCATCTGTCAGCGGATTTGCATTAGTAGAAACATAAGCTTCAATAGCATGGGTCAGCGCATCCATTCCTGTGGCTGCTGTCAGTGACGGCGGCATTCCTACCATTAGCTTCGGATCATTAATGGCGATCTGAGGTGTCACTCTCCAATCTACAATGGCCATTTTTACATGACGGCTGGTATCTGTAATGATACAGAAACGGGTGATCTCAGAAGCAGTTCCTGCTGTAGTGTTAATGGCAACCATAGGACACATAGGATTTTTTGATTTGTCCACGCCCTCGTAATCACGGATATTTCCTCCATTAGAAGCTACGATGCCGATGCCCTTTGCACAGTCGTGGGAAGAACCGCCGCCAAGAGAGATGATGGAATCACATTCATTTTCCCTGAATACTTTAAGACCGGCCTCTACATTTATATCCTTAGGGTTCGGCTCCACGCCGCCAAATACAACGCTTTCCACTCCAGATTCCTTAAGAATGTCCTGGATCATCTGGGCCATTCCATGTTTTGCCAGAAATGCGTCTGTTACAATAAGTGTTTTCTTTCCTCCCAGGCTCTGCATTAAAGAACCTGTTTCCTTTACGGAATCTTCACCAAATAAGTTTCTTGTTGGCAGAAAATAATATGTTGTTCCCATGTGTCCATACCTCTGTTACTGTTCATGCATTACATGACCAGCAGCCCTTTCTTTTATATTTCACTCATTTTCCCACAGGGATCTTGTATTTTGGAACCTCTTTGTTCCTCCCTGTGTGTCGGTAGGCTCATGGTAACACTGATCTGATATCTTTAAAATATCCAAAATAAAACTATTAAAGGGTATCAGATTTTACCACTGGATAAATATATTACCCAGTCGCCGCACCGCCTCAGTCAGGCGGCTTTCATCCATATCCGAATAATTTAATACCAAAACATGATTATACTCCGGGGTCTTTTCGCTGCAAAACCGGGACAGACAGGAAATATGGATTCCCACACCAGCCGCTGCCTCTTCGATCTCCGTATCCGTCATGGAAGTATCTACTTTTACCAACAGATGGGTACCGCTTTCTCCTCCAGCTACATTGACCGCTGGCAGCAGCACTGACTGTTTCAAGATACGCTTTAACCGTTCCCCCTCTGCATGGTAAAACTTCTTAAGGCGGCTTAAATGGCGCTCAAAATAGCCATTTTCAATGAATCTTGCCAGAGCATACTGCTCGCAGGTAGATGCCGTATTGCAGTAAAAATTGGCTGTATCAATATACCGACGCATCATTTTCTCCGGAAGGACCATATAGCTGATGCGGATGGCTGGCGTCAGCGTTTTACTAAATGTATTCATATAGATCACGCTTTCATTGGAATCCATACTCCCAAGAGCAGGGATCGACCGGGACCGGTAGCGGAATTCACAGTCATAATCATCTTCTATGATATAGCGCTCTTCTTTTTCAGAAGCCCAGCTTAAAAGCTCCTGACGCCTGGATGCTGACATGACCGTTCCCAATGGATAATGGTGCTCCGGAGATACATGGATAATATCTGCCCCACTTTCCCGAAGGCTTTTCATATTGATGCCCCCGTCATCCATAGCTACACTTTTCCAGTTCAGCCCGTATTCTTCATAGATCACAGGGATCTTTTTATATCCCGGGTTTTCCACAGCATAGACTGCATCTGCAGGCATCAGCTTGATCAGGCGGCTGTACAGGTATTCAATACTGGCTCCGATCACAATGCATTCCGGTGAAATGGTCATTCCCCGGGTGCGGTACAGATAGTCGACAATGTTCTCCCGAAGCTGGCGCACTCCCAGGAAATGTCCTCTTTTTACCAGCTCCCTGTCATACTCTGACAGCACCTCCCGCATGACCTTTTTCCACATGGAAAATGGAAATTTATCGTATACTGTGTTGTTGGCTGTAAAGTCTGCAAACCACTGATCTTCCCTGTAAAGCTGGGGATATTCGGCCACTACAGGCTTATATTCCGACATAGCTTCTACCGCTGCCACAAAATAGCCTTTTTTCTCTTTGGAATAAAGATAGCCTTCTACCAACAGCTGTTCGTAGGCGCTTAAAACTGTCTTTACACTGATCCCATTATCTCTGGCCAGTTCTCTCTTGGAAGGCAGTTTGGTCCCCGGCAGGATCTGCCCTCTTAAAATGTCTTCTTTCAGTTTCTGATACAGTTCTTCATACAGTGAACTGCCCTTTTTCTTTTCTAATTCATAATGCAGCATTTCATCTGGTATCCTTTTTTTTCACTATTCTGGGTATTACATTGGTATCAATTCCGATTATAATAGAAGCAAAATCATTTGTAAACCGGAGGAATCACTTATGGGAGTTTATGCAATCACCGGCGGTTCCGGCGGGATCGGCCTGCATGTGATCCAGCAATTAAAAAAGCAGGGACATGAAACTATTAATATTGACTGGAAAAAAGGCGAGATTGAAGCAGATCTTTCTCTTCCGGAAGGAAGACAGAAAGCCATTGACGAGCTCCATGAACTGCATCCGGAAGGTTTAGACGGCCTGATCTTATGCGCCGGCGTTCCCGGTTCCTGCCATGATCTGCGGCTGATCCTTTCCTTAAATTTTTTCGGAACTGTTTCTATTATAAAAGGAGCCTATGACCTATTAGAAAAAAAAGGCGGCAGCTGTGTAGCCACCGTCTCCAATGCCATTTCCCAAGGAGATCTGCCCATGGACCTGGCGGATATTTTAAATAATAACAATGAAGATGAGCTGCGTATCCTGGATCTGGTATCGGATCTGGATGAAAATGACCTGGTAACGGGGAACCGCCTTTATGTGGCTTCCAAATATGCACTGGCCCGCTGGGTTCGCCGCCACTCTGCCTCCTATGCTGCAAACGGGGTCCGCATCAACGCAGTGGCTCCTGGAAATGTAAACACATCCATGACTGCTACCATGTCAGTGGATGAAAAGACCGCATTAAATGCCCTCCCTATTCCTACTAAATATGGAAAAGAAACGCTGATGCAGCCAGAGGAAGTGGCTTCTGTGATCAATTTTCTGATCTCCAAAGCAGCCCGCGGTGTCAACGGTATTATCATGTTCGTAGACGGCGGCACGGATGCCCTTCTTAATTCAGAAAAAGTATATTAAAACGAACAAAATGTGTAACATATAGAAAGGAAACTTTCATGGAACCTGTTATCCAGAAATATCTTACAGCTCTTGAAACAAAAGATTTTGAAGTTCTTGCAGAGCTATTTACCAAAGACGGTCACTACTGCGACTACTGCGCCAACGGCACTTCACAGCATGAATTTCATTTATACGGAAAAGAAGCCATTTCCATGTTCTTCCGCAATAAATTCCTGTTCTGCCAGTATTCCATTTCATCCCCCACCGTCCTAAGTAGCTCCCAGGCAGAATTTATCGCCTCCTACGGCGGCTATCATGTAATGGCTATTGCCAGCCTGCAGCAGCTGACCGCTGACGGACATATCAGGCGGCTCACTGTGCGGCCGAAATGATCCCAGGATACAAAAAAGCAGCCTCATCCATTTTCAAAAATGAAGAAGGCTGCTTTCTTACTGCATCAGAAATCACTTTTGGCGATCAACTTTTTCACTGTACTTTCAAATTCATAAAACAGATCAATGTATTTTTCTACGATCTTACTACAATATGCTTCTACAATGGCTCCATCATAATCATGGGAAAGTTCATTTCGTACTTTCAGCATCTCCATCCATGTATCATCTGAGATCAGATCCGCTTTATAAGATTCTCTTAATACTTCCCTTGGTGAGCCTGAAACAAACCCTGTGATCGCATAATATTGGATCAAAATATCTTTCATTACCTTCCATGCCAGGTCAAAGGTGATGCTGAATTTTGCACTTGTACCGCTCAGAAC
>CAVDQU010000096.1:0-10604 GCA_963611035.1 Agathobaculum sp. | reverse complement strand
GTGGTTAATTGGGAAAAAGGTAAAGTTGTTCCTGGAATTCCAGAAATGGAGATGATGTCAAGATTATATAGAATTCCGCAGGACTATATTTTTTTACCTTGCTATTCTACTAAAAGTAGAAACAACAAAGAAAGGGAGTGAGAGAGGTGGTAATACCCGTAGGAAAAAACATACGATGTCAGATAGCAAAAAATCTGCTGTCCGCGTATGGGCAGATAGCAGATTCTGGAAATGTCAATGCTTTGATTGTACTGACAAAGTTTATTTTAAAACTTTCCAAGCAGTTCGATAATGAATTCTTTGAATTGCGGCCAGAAGAACAGGCTTGCAGCCCCGAAAGTCCACCAGATAAAGGTCAATAAGACATTGCATGCTTTAAACAAAGTTTTTTCTTGGTTGAAACCAAGATATGTGAGCAAGTGTTTAGGGACAAAAATTAGGAGGTGTTTACATGGAAAAACGATATCTTTCACCAGAAGATGCAGCTCCATTCCTGGGGCTGTCGGCAGCGGCCGTAAGAAAGTACATGCGTAACGGTAGCATGGATCTGGGAATGGTATTAAGTCCCCAAAAGACAGGGACTAAGACTTGGCGGTACAAGATCTATCCGGAGAAGTTAAAGCAGATTACCGGATCCAGTGTACCAGGGTATGAATAAAGAGCGGAAAGGAGAGATGAGCAATGGCAAAAATCAAGAACTATGACGGCCGGACCGGTATGGAGCTGTCCTATGTGGCAGTACAGGCAACCAGGCCAAAGAAGAAGTCAGTGGACTGGGTAGGCGTCACGGAAACAGTTGTTGCAGGCGGTATCTGGGCGGTGGTCCTTATGATGCTTGGGGCTGCACTTGCGGCTCAGGTGCTGTGATGGCTGTATGGGCAGACCAGTGCGGTACCTGCATCAAGAAAAACTGGTGCATGGAGAGAAGCCGCCTGCAGGCATGCAGAGACTACATAAAAAGGACCCAGGCAGCGGCAACTGCGATAGGCCCAACAAAAATAATTGTACACCCTCATTATACGGAGGGAGAAGGAGAATTGCAAGATGGCAAAGACAATAAAAATCACCAGCAGCAATGAAATTTCCGTTGTTGATGTGGACTTTGATGATTACAAGTCCATCCAGAAGGCTATTGGCGGCATGTTTGAGACAGTAAAAGCATCCAGGCTGACCGCGTACTTTGGCAAGGTGGTAATAATGCTGGTGGATGAAGAGGGTATCATAAAACAGCTTCCGTTAAATAGAACAGCTTCACGTTTTTACGGATACCCTATTGTAGGAGACTTTATCCTGGCAATTCCGGTGCTTGATGATCTAGTAGCGCCGGATGCAGAGGAGCTTGCTGAATGGAAGGAGCGCCTGATCCGGGACCAGAACTTGAAGGAAGTGGAAGCATGAGCCGCCGCAGGAATGGAACGAACCGTGTTCAAGAGCTTTTAAATGCCAGTCGCTTTACTGGCTATGGAAAACCAAGACGGGTGTATGTTGATGCAGATATGTTAAACCGAAAGCTGGAAGGAGATAAAACAGATGGAAGAAAGAGCAATTGAGATCACATTACAGGAATATACGGAGCTGCTTCAGTGCAAGCTCCGCAATGAAACGGTCGTAAAGTTGTTGGAAATGGGGATTCTCTACACATCTTCAGCAGCAGCTATTAAGGCGATTCTTACAGGAGTTCAGGAGGAAACAGAATGACAGTAAAGGCAAAGGAGCTGGCTGTAGGCCAGCAAATCCAGGTAGAGTACGGAGACTATGATAACTGGGTTAATTTCCAGATTGACAGGATCCGGGCAGATGAGAAATACATCAAGGTGGACTGCCATGTGAATACCATACATACGACGTTGGTAATGAAGCCAGAAGAAATGGTGGAGGTGTTGGTATAAATGGCAAAGGTAATTGGGATCATGGGAGAGTCTGGATCCGGCAAGACAACCAGCTGCCGGAACCTGGACCCATCTACCACATACTACATTGACTGTGATAAAAAAGGGCTTAACTGGAAAGGCTGGAGAAACCAGTATAATGCGGCTGCCAACAATTACAGGCAGACCAACTTTCCATCCATTGTCCTTAGTATCTTAAAAAATATCGAGGAATCCGATAAGGCAAAGCACGTCAAAACAGTTGTGATCGATACAATCAACGGTCTTATGGTGGCGGAAGAAATGCGAAACCTTAAGGTTCAGGGATACGGGAAATGGTCGGATCTGGCTTCTTATATCTGGGAGATCATCGATTACGCACTGACCATGAGGGATGATCTGACGGTCATCATCATTGCACATTCTGAAACCGTTTCCGATGATAACGGGATCGTGTTTACCAGGATCAAGACCAATGGCCGCAAGCTGGATAAGATCGTTCTGGAATCAAAGCTCACAACGGTCCTTCTGGCAGAGTGCAAGGACGGAAACTATATATTCCATACCCATGCAGACAGAAATACGGTAAAAACGCCGCTGGGAGCATTTGAAGTGGATGAGATACCCAATGATATCACAGCAGTGATCAAAGAACTGGAAGACTATTAAACAGCAGAAAGGATACAAAATCAATGGCAATCAAAAGATTTGGAGATTATGACAACACAAAAGCATATGGAGATATTCCTGTGCTTCCAAAGGGCGGATATGTCCTGAAGATCATGGGAGCAGAAGTTTGTGAGAACCGGAACGGACAGTACATTAAAATCAGCTGTGATGTGGCAGAAGGGGAATACAGAGACTTTTTTGCCAATGAGTACCGTGACCAGCAGCAGGAAGATAAAAAGTGGCACTGCAACTATCTTCTTAACGTTCCAAATGATGATGGAACAGAAAAGGACGGTTGGACCAAGCGCCGTTTTAAAACCGTTACAGAAGCGTTGGAAAGCTCCAATACAGGATATCACTTTGACTGGGATGAGAAGAAATTCAAGGGCAAGCTGATCGGCGGTCTTTTCAATGAAAGAGAGTACCAGAAGAATGACGGCAGTATAGGCAGGGCTATCAACCTGGCGCAGCTGTGCAGCGTTGAGAAGGTACGTTCCGGCAATTATAAACTTCCAGATGATAAATTGCTGGCTAACCATCCAGGAATGGCTCCTGCGCCTTCTACAAACGATTTTATGAGCATTCCAGACGGCTCCAGCGAAGCACTTCCATTTGATTGATCGTTATGGAGGTTTTTGAGCAGAAGAAAGTCCTGGACAGCTTTGAAATCCTAGTGGATACCCGTGAGCAGGATACCGAGAGAGCACATAAACGCTATGCCTCTTTCGGTGTCCCTATCAAACGGGCTGCACTGAATTATGGGGACTATACCTATAATGCGATCCTTCCGGGCGGAAAGCAGATCCACGATATTTCCCAGACAGTAATACCCATGTGTGCAGTGGAGCGGAAGATGAACCTGGATGAGCTGGCAGAGTGTTACACACGGAGCCGGAAGCGGTTTCAGAATGAGTTTGAACGTGCCAGGGATCATGGGTGCCGGGTGTATTTATTATGTGAAAATGCAAGCTGGGAGAACCTGTTGAATGGAAAATACCGCAGCAGGTTCCATGCAAATGCATTTGCTGCGTCTGTGACAGCATGGCTGGTCCGGTATAATGCGAACCTGATCTTCTGTAAGGAAGAGACCTCAGGAAGACTAATCCGGGAGATACTATACAGGGACTTAAAGGAGCGATTGGAGAGAGGTGAGTTTGATGAAGGTTGCGATCAGGGTTGTTGATGCTTCGGATAACGTTTTAGTTCAACTTGATAGATGTGAATTTGATACATATTGGGAATTATTAAAGTTTTTAGAACAGATATTTAGAAGCGGGTATGATGCCTACATTAAGAAATTGGATGATTAATCTATGGAAAAACAAGAGAAAAAAGGAAGCTGGATCAAAGTTTTCCGCAACATTGAAAATAGTTGGTTATGGGAAGAAAAACCTTTTTCCAGAGGACAGGCGTGGATTGATCTGCTGTTACTGGCAAAATTTCGGGATGAGAGTTTTTTCAACCGAAGAGGAAATCGGGTAGATGGAAAAAGAGGGCATGTATACAAAAGTATATCTTCCCTAGCCGATAGATGGGGTTGGAGCAGAAAAAAAGTAGATCATTTCTTTGATCAGTTAGTAGCAGATAACATGATAAAAGTGAATAAAAAAAGAGCAAGTGAAGAAACAAGCATTTTCATTGTAAATTACAGCAAATATCAGATTATTGGCACAGGTAAAAGAACAAGCGAGGAACAAGTGGGGAACAAGTCAGGCACAAGTGAGGAACAAGTGGAGCACATATATAAGAATAATAAGAATAATAAAGACTATAAGAATGATAAAGAAATAAAGAAAGAGCCTGCGGCGCCCCTTGTTGAAGCGGAGGATGACACGGAAGGAATCGACCTGTGGGGGGAAGATGACGACACAGTGATTCGTTCATGGGAGGACTGGAAGAAGAAAAATGGGGATCTATGAATTTAAATCAGATGATGCGTTCCGGTTCTCTCAGGAGATCGGAGGCAAGAGCAGGCAGAAGGGTGATGAACTTCAGTTTGAACAGTGTCCATATTGTTCTGGCGGAAAGAGCAGGAAAGACCGTGGAACATTTTCCATCAATCTGCGGACTGGGCAGTTTAAGTGCCTGAGGGAAAGCTGTGGAGCACATGGGAACATGATCACGCTTTCCAAGGATTTTAATGTTTCCCTTGGTACGGAAGTGGATGAGTATTACAGCAGCAAAAAGCAATTCCGGAAGATCCATACCAGGAAGCGGCCGGAAGCAAAACCTGCTGCGGTTGCCTACATGGAATCCAGGGGAATATCGGAGGCTGTAACAAAGCGGTATAACATCACGGTCCGGAATGACAATGAAAAGATCCTGGTATTTCCGTTTTACGATGAGAATGAGATCCTGCACTTTGTAAAGTACCGTAATACCGGGTTCCGTAAGGGCATTGATAAAAACAAAGAGTGGTGCGAAGCGGACTGTAAACCGATCCTGTTTGGAATGAACCACTGCAACCTGGATAATCCGGTCCTGATCCTTACGGAAGGACAGATCGATTCTCTTTCCGTTGTGGAAGCCGGGATCGAGAATGCAGTGAGTGTTCCAACCGGAGCAAAGGGATTTACCTGGATCCCATATTGCTGGGACTTCCTGGCAAAGTTTAAGACCCTGATCGTGTTTGGAGATTGTGAAAACGGACACATCACTTTGCTGGAAGAAATGCAGCAGCGTTTCCAAGGGTGCGTGAAATGCGTCAGAATGGATGATTACCGGGGTTGCAAGGATGCAAACGAACTTCTTATGGTTCACGGAAAAGAAGCCGTCAGAATGGCTGTAGAGAGCGCACAGGCCATACCGGCAAAAAGGATAAAACCACTGGAAGAAGTTAAACGGGTGGATCTGTCAAAGCTGGAAAAGCTCCGGAGCGGTATTGCATCCCTGGACAAGATCATCGGCGGGTTTTACTTAGGCCAGCTTATCCTGCTTACCGGAGAACGAGGGGAAGGAAAATCCACTCTGGCTTCCCAGTTTGGGACTTTTGCCATTGCAGCGGGATATACCACCTTTTTTTATTCCGGTGAGCTGATGGACTGGTATTTCCGAGCATGGTTTGACCTGCAGGTGGCTGGAAGGCAGCATATAAATGCCCTGGTATCCAACTTCGGGTATATGTCTTACAGCATTGATGGAAACTGTATCCCACAGATCGAGCAGTGGTATCGAGGAAAAGCGTACATATACGACAATGGGATCATCCAGCAGGACGATGAAGAGGATGAGAGCCTTTTGAAGACAATGGAAAAGGCAGTTGTGCAGTATGGCTGCCGGGTGCTGTTCATAGACAATCTTATGACTGCGATCACAGACGATATTGCATCGGACCTGTACCGGCAGCAGACGAAGTTTGTCAAGGCACTGGCTCTTATGGCGAAGAAATATAACGTGCTCATCTTCCTGATCGCACATCCAAGGAAATCCACTGGAAACGAGTTTGGGAATGATGATGTGGCTGGAAGCAGCAATATCACAAACCTGGTGGATGTGGTGCTGAAGTATTCCAGGCCAAAGAAAACCGGAGAAGAATCAGTCAGCTGTGACCGTCTGTTGACCATACATAAAAACAGGCTGACAGGCAGGACAAGCAGGGACGGGATCCGGCTCTACTACCAGGAAGGTTCAAAGCGTATCTCAGAAAACCCAGAGACGTTTGATTGGAACCTTGGCTGGGAAGGAATGACAAAAGTCCAGCCAGATGAACAGATCCCGTTTGATGAGGTGATAAATTTTGAGTAACAAGTTGATAGATAAACCGTTGGAAAATGCGGAAATAGCGGTCATTCTTGGCCAGACGCAGAAGTTCTGGATTAAATGGCGGGATCAGGTGAAAGAAAAGCAGTTTGATAACTGGGATGAGGTCATAAAAGATGCGGGTATAATCCTGGAAAGCCATGGAACACATCTGGTGCGGAAATGGGAAGGACCGACCCCGACGATAGAAGAGGAATCCGTAGCAGCGCCGATCGTCAATTGGTTTCTGGATCAGCTGGAAGACAGGAACAGGGAGGCGATAGGGAAATGAATGATCCGAAAAAGGTATCAGTTCCTATCTGCTGCATCTGCCAGAAGGCAATTGATAGGGATGCAGAGTGGATCAAGACCCGGAGAGGGACGGTGTTGTACATGCATAAGGAGTGCGTAAGGAAGGGGAAAGACAATGATGATAAAACAGATAGCAATCGATGAGGCACTGGAACTGCATAAAAGAGGGCTGATGGTGGGAGTGCTCCGGCCGGTAGTGCCGGAACCAAAGAACCTGGATGACTATGAATTCCTGACGCTTAAGAAAATCTTAGCTGGATGCGAGTTCTTCCGGATTGTGCCACAGGAAGAAAAGGGAGCGGCAGAGCCGGTAAAGCAGACGGAGAAAGAAGAGAAGCCGGTTGAGGAAGTTGCGGCAGTTAAGAAACAGCCAGAAACAAAACCGGAACCGGCAAACAAAAAGCAGATTGATGTCGGAAGAATAAAGGCACTCTACAATGCCGGATGGACCGGGAAAAAGATTGCTGAGGACATGCATATTGCAGAAAGTACAGTATGCACATATTTGAAAAAGATAAAGGCGGGGGAAATATAAAATGCGAAGATTAACGAAAAAGGACGATCTGGGCAACTGGTGTCTGAAAGGTGTCAAATGGGAACAGCTGCATATAGGCCAGGTGATCACTGAGGAAGTAAGTGAGAAGTTGTACGGAGCGCTATGTAAACTTAGAAATTACGAGGACACCAATGTGAGTCCGGAAGAGGTTGAGCAGATCAATGATTTCACTCAGAGCCAGGCATATAAACTTATGGCAGACCTTCAGAAAGAGAGAAACAAACACAGATGGATCCCAGTAACGGAGAGACTGCCAAAAAGCTGTGGATACATTGTACTGTCATTTGATGGTCTTGAAGAACCGGCGATTGGAATGTATGAAGAGAACGAATGGTATCTGGGAGATGCGTATGGCAGCACAACATGCCGTAGCGTGGGTCTTACTGTTAGTGCGTGGATGCCACTGCCGGAGCCTTACAAGGAGTAAATTAAGAGTTCTGGTAAGGACAATGATGTCCGTAGCAAAATTAAGATTGGAGAAAAGATGAAAAAGACCATAGACGTACAGCAGAGATTCGATGCGACCGGGCATTGCGTGTACACCGTCAGAAAGGCACGCGGGAAACTCACGCTTGATGAGATCCGGGAGGCCATGACGGAGTATGAGCAAGACTATTATGGGCTGGTGCTGAAGTGCATGGATGAAAACATGGGTCAGTACTATGATGACGACCTTATGGGAGACGTGGCGGAGCTGTATTCCATCGAGAGCATTCTGGAGGAATGGGAAAGGGTGAAAGTGAAATGAAGAAAGAGCAGATGAACACCAAAAGTACCAGCGCACGGGTGAAACTCATTCCTTTGCGCGTGGACGTGGACGTACCGGAAAAATCTGAGGACGGTATACCGGTAATCAAAGTAAAAGACCTGAGGGCCTGGGCGGTTAGTCGGGAGCGTATCACGAACAAGGCGCTTCGTGACCGCTTCGACATTACAGAGGAACAGGCAGACAGCGTTTACGCATATCTGAAGAGTGTCGGCATTGTCGGTAGTATGGGATACGTGATGTAGAACGAGGAGGACTGAAATGCATAAGTGGGAAAAGACCGGCCGGATGATCGGTGAAAGCCTGAGCATCATCACATACAGGAATGAGGACTACCCGGGCGTGAAGATTGAAAGCCATAAGGAACGAATAAAGAACCAGAGCCCGCGAGGCTTCTGGGAGTATACGCATTTCTTCGTGGTGGACGGAACGGAGCGAAAAGAGTTCTGGAGGCTAAAGGAAGCAAAGGAATTCGTTGAGAAGAAAAGGAAAGAGGCATGAAGGTGAAAAAGAGCATGGATGATCAAGCAGCCAAACAGGATGCAGGTAAACCAAAATTGTCTCTGGTACCGCCTCAGATTATCAGAGACATAGCGGAAGTTCGGGAGTATGGAAACCGTAAATATGGCAGCGCGGACAACTGGAAGGATGTCGAGAAGAAGAGGTACATAGACGCTCTGTACAGACATCTGCTGGCTTATATCGATGATCCGGATGGAGTGGACGAGGAATCAGGAATCAGGCACTATAAGCATATCGCATGCAATGTAGCGTTTATCTGCGAAATGGAAGCTAAAAGACGTGAAAGCAAGGGCGCAAAAGGAAAATAAGCGGATCTGTCTGATTAAGGTGCTTGCCTGGAACATAAACATCAGGCTGAAATGCAAAGAGTGCATCTACTGCATTGACGGTAGGTGCACATACGAATATAACCGGCAGACAATGAGACCGGTGCGGATTGGAGTTGTACTGGACCCATACTACAAAAGATTAATAAAATGGACGGATTGTAATCCGAGAAAGGAAAAAATGGCAAAATACGCAAGTGGATTAACGGTTAGTAGTGTTTGCAAAATGGAGGTAGCAGAAGCAAAAGAAATTCTTCGGAAGTACAAAGTATCTGCTGAGGATGTGGAAATAATCACTGGAATGATCATCGAGCCGTACTTTCAGCTGAGCAAAACATGCGCAGCAGGCAGAGCATATGAAAGACTGGTTGAAGAGGTAACAGGAAAGGTTCTGGCTACGAACTATCTCAAAAGACTTATGGAGCTTCACATGGAAGAAGAGGCAAAATTTCCGTTCGATGTGCTGGATGATGACGAATCAGAAGAGGATCAGGATGCGGCAGAAAGATGAAAAGACGAATAAATCCCAACGTGGAGTATGTGATAGCCACCATGCGCAAGAAGGGAGAGGATACAAAAAATGAGATTAGTAAAGTCAGACGCCCAGAGGAAGGCAAACCAGCTGAAAAGGCGAGGTGCCATAGCTGCATCAGACCATGAAATCATTACCGGGCCGAAGCCTACAACATGGTCAGCCAGGATGCCGGCCTATGCGGGGACAAGCCTCTGCCTGGATCCAGAACTGCGGGGTAAGATAAATGACTAGGGCAGAGAGACGGCGCCTAGAAAAGCTGACAGGGGGCAAGCAGGCGGTATATCAGTACACAGCAGCCCAGATCGAAGAGATCAAACGTCAGGCGGTAAAAGAACAGAAGCAATACCTGGACAAGGCCATTGACGAAGAATGGAAGAAACGTATGGAAGCCGTATCAGGGGAAACAGAAGAGGAACGTATGAAGAAAGTCCTTGGTCTTCTGCTATCGGTGCCAGCGCGGATCCTATGTGAGAAATTCCACTGGAAGGAAGTGCGGGATGAGAATGATCATCGTTCCAAGCTTCTCCAGTTTTCAGAGGCTGTTGTGAAAGAAGTAAACCGGATCTGTGACGATGAGAATGCAGATATCCGGAAATACTGTAAGGAAACCTATGAAAAGTACGGGGTAAAGTATGAGGTAAAAGACGATAAGCAGAATGGGAGGTGATACCGTTGGACAAGGAAATACTGGTCCAGTATTGCGAGATGAAAGAGGAGATAAAAGATTTACGGGAGAGAATTAAAAGGCTGGATAAGTTCCTGGAACATCCGCCGATCGTAGCTGATACAGTTAGAGGGAGCAGAAAAGACTTAACGATCGGTCCGATTAAGGTAACTGGTATTCCGGATCCGGTGTATTGGAGAAAACAATCTGCAAGGGAACGATATAAAAAGATCCTGGAACTGAAAGAAGCTGAGTTACTGGAACTGACTTCACAGGCAGAAGAATACATAGACAGTATTCCTAAAGCGGAGCTGCGGATCATGATGAGAATGTTCTGTATTGACGGCCTATCCTATGTGGCAATAGCCAGAAGCATGAACAGTACATTCCCAGGGCGGAAGATTAAGTATACAGATGAGAATGTAAGAAAAAGGATCCAGAGATTTTTTGAAAAAGTTTAAAAATGTCCCACAATGTCCGGATTTTTAATGGTAATATGTATTCTAGGAGCCAAAGGCATACGGTCGGCGGCTTACGTCAAACCCCACTAGGCAGCAGGCGAAAGCTTGCTGTCTCCCTTCTTGGAACGTAGCTCAGAGGTAGAGCAATGGCTTGTGTCCTAAGCGAAGGTTCGAGTCCTTCCGTTCC
>CAVDQU010000095.1:0-10915 GCA_963611035.1 Agathobaculum sp. | reverse complement strand
CCGGTATACTGGTATACAGATTAGCGAGAAAAAAAGCCAATAAAAAATCAAATTTATTTTAGGAGGAACCTAAAATGTGTGTTTACGAAATGGGAAACTTAAGAATTGTTGATCTTTCCAAGATTCTGGATCCAAAGACAGAAAGCAGAAGATGCCATCTGAACCGCTTTAATACTGGCGGTGCTATTCCGGATTTTCATACCAATATGGATCTGATGAGCCATCTGGGAACTCACTGCGAATGCCCTTATCATCATGATGATAACTGGCCATCTGTAGCAGAACTGCCATTAACCACTTTCTTAGGCCGTGCAGTGTACGTAGACTTCAAGGAGACGGTTGCTAAGCGTGGACATATCACAGCTGCTGACTTAGACCGTGAAGCTGGAAAGGTAAGAGAAGGAGATATCGTTGTCATCGACTCTTCCTACAAGCTGTATCCATTTACACCTGATACCAACACTGACAAGGATCAGCGTCTGTTAGTTGGTGCAGAGAGCGCAGAGTGGTTCAAGGCTCACAAAGTAAAAGCAGTTGGTTTTGGTGATGGAGTTTCTATCGAGAACTGCAACGAAGATGTTAAGCCTTTCCATGACATCTTAATGGCAGAGAACATCGTATTCCTGGAAGTTTTAAGAAACTTAGAGCAGCTTAAGAAGGATGTGTTCTTCATGAGCTATTCTCCACTTCCAATCCTTGGCTTGGATTCCAGCCCTGTTCGTGCATATGCAATTGAAGGACTTGCTGAATTCTCCGAATAAACAAGAATTTTTAATAGACTGCGCCCCTGCATAATAACTTTTGCAGGGCGCAATCCGCTTTAAGGCACAGTATAAATATTAAAGATGAGAATGGGAAAAGGAGAAAGTAAAATGCGTATTGCAGTGATCGGTGCAGGAGCAATGGGTTCTATCTATGGCGGACATCTTTCCCAGCATAACGATGTTCTCTTAGTAGATACCAATGAAAAAGTAGTGGAGCAGGTTGCAAATAACGGTCTTCTGATCGATGAAGACGGAACCACCCATACATATCATCCAGGTGCAGTGAGCAACACACAGGGACAGGAACCAGTAGATTTAGTGATCCTCTTTGTAAAGGCTCTGTTCTCCAGAGCAGCATTAGAAGGAAACAGAGGTCTGATCGGACCAAATACCCGTCTGATGACTTTACAGAATGGTGCAGGACACGAAGATCTGTTGAAGGAATTCGTTGACGAAGACCATATTGTTATCGGAACTACCGAGGATAACGGTGCGGTTCTTGGATTAGGACATGTTCGCCGCGGCGGAACCGGTGTTACCAATGTTGGTATGCTGGTAGAAGATAAAGAAGGCTTCCTTCCACAGTTAAAAGAAGCATTTGACCAGTGTGGTTTTAATGTAAAGATCCATGAAAACATCCAGACTCTGATCTGGGACAAGCTGTTTACCAATGTTTCCTTAAGTGCCCTTACAGGCGTTTTACAGGTAGACATGGGTTATATCGCAGCCAATGAGTATGCATGGGATCTGTGCTGCCAGCTGATCCATGAGACAGTAAAGACAGCAGCAGCCGCCGGACTGAACTTCAATGAAGAAAAGGTTCGTGAAAAAGTCAAAAATACTTCCATTAATAATCCAAACGGGTGTACTTCTATCCGGGCGGACCTGCGTGATGGCAGAAGAACGGAAGTTGATACCATCAGCGGCGCTGTTGTTCGCGCAGCGCATAAGTATGGCGTAGAGGTTCCAGGCCATGAGTGCATTGTACGTCTTGTACATGCAATGGAAGGCAGAAATAAATAAAAGCTTTGTAACTATGAAAGTATTGAATAGTTACGAAAAATTAATTTTTAAAACCAGTAGGAGGATTTACCGGTATGTTTAAAAAATTGGCAATGGCTGTGGGAGTTATTTGCCTTATGGGTATGCTTACGGCCTGTGGACGTGCTACCGAAGATAAGGTAACAGAGATTCGCGTAGCTTTCAACCAGAACGAGAATCATCCGCAGTATCGTGCGATGAAATCATTTGGTGAAAAATTTGAGAAGGAAACAAATGGACGTTATCATGTAACTATTTATCCTAACGGGGTATTAGGAGAACAGGGAGCAATGGCAGAATTTATCCGTACAGGAGCATTACAGATGGCGATCGTGCCATGTTCTGTTCCAGAAGGATATGATTCCGACTTCGCCATCGTAGGCGCTCCTTATCTGTATGATAATATCGATCATCTTGAAAGAGCAACATTAAACGGGGTATTTGATGATCTGTTTGCATCTACTGATAAATACAAATTCCGTGTTCTGACTGTTTATACAGCAGGCGAGAGAAATGTATACGCAAAGAAGCCTATTAATTCTGCAGATGATCTTAAGGGTATGATCATTCGTGTAAATGACAGTCCAACCTATGTAGAAATGGCAAAGCAGATGGGCGGTAACGGAAGCGTTATGGCACAGTCTGAGGTTTATACCGCACTGCAGCAGGGCGTTATTGATGCAGCTGAGAACAGTGAGCTGGTTTACCGTGACTTTAAGCATTATGAGGTTGCGCCTTACTATGCTTACACCCGTCACATTGTACATCCTGACGTTGTACTTGCAAGTACTGCATTCTTAAATTCCTTAAGTGACGAAGACAGAGAGATCTTCGACAGACTGATCAAGGAATCCACTGAAGAAGAATTTGAAACATTTAAACAGGATATTGAAGTAGCAAAGAAAGATGCCGAAGCAGCTGGAACCCAGTTCTGCTATCCGGATACCAATGAACTGCGTGAGCGCTGCATGCCTCTGTTAAATAAGATCGCAAACCAGTCTGAAATGACCAAGCAGATCTATGACGCAGTAACAGCATTAAGAGAGGAGGACAATAAATAATGAAAAGCTTAAAAAATGGATTAGACCGCTTTTTAGCCTTTGTCTGTATCGTTGATTTTATCGTTATGGTCCTTCTTACTGTATATCAGGTAGTAGTACGTTACGTGTTTAAGAGCCCAAGCAGTGTCAGCGAAGTTCTGACCCGTTACTGCTTCGTATGGCTGATCCTGCTTTCCGCAACCTATGTGTTCGGACAGCGTGATCACATCTGCATTACTTATTTAAAGGATAAGCTGGATAGCGGCAAAAAGAGACTGTTAGATGCTGCTATTGAAGTAGTTATCATTGTCTTCTCTGCACTGATCCTGGTTTATGGTGGTTCTGTTATCACAACCATGAACATGCTGCAGTATGACTCCATCCTTAAGATCCCTACAGGAACTATTTACAGTATCATTCCTGTATGCGGCGTACTGATCATTTTCTACAGCCTTTACAATCTCACTGTAGATCTGAACAAGAAAGAAGGAGGAGAGTAAATTATGTCTATTGCAGTTCAGGTTGCCCTGGTAATGGTCGTTCTTCTGGTTTTGTTACTGGCAGCAGGTGTGCCCATCGGTGTGGGAATCGGACTTTCTTCCGCAGTTTCCATGATCTGCATGCTGCCATCTAACGTAGCTTTTGCAACATCCGCACAAAGGATCTTCGCAGGCTCTAACTCATTTTCACTGATCGCCATCCCGTTCTTCATCCTTGCAGGAAACATTATGAATAATGGCGGTATTGCTTTAAGACTTGTAAACTGTGCAAAGGTCATCGGCGGCCGTATGCCTGGCGCATTAGCACAGTCCAACGTAATCGCAAACATGCTTTTCGGCGCTATCAGCGGTTCCGGTGCAGCAGCTGCAGCAGCTATCGGCAGCACCATGGGACCTCTGGAAGAGGCAGAAGGCTATGATAAGAACTATTCCGCAGCAGTAAACGTTGCATCAGCTCCTGTTGGCATGCTGATCCCCCCAAGCAACACCATGATCGTTTACTCTACTGTTGCAGGAAGCGTATCTATTTCCGCACTGTTCATGGCAGGTTATGTGCCTGGTCTTATATGGGGCTTAGGTGTTATCATCCTGGCAACCATTACCGCAAAGAAGTTAGGCTACAGAGGCGAAGCAAAGCTGACAGCCGGCATTGTTTTAAAGACTTTCTGGCAGGCCATCCCAAGCCTTTTAATGATCGTGATCGTAATCGGCGGTATTCTTTGCGGCGTGTTTACTGCAACAGAAGGTTCCGCAGTAGCAGTTGTGTATGCAACCGTTCTTTCCTTAATTTATGGTTCCATTAAATTAAAGGATATCCCACGGATCGTGCTGGATTCCGCAAAGATCACCGGTACCATTACTTTCATGATCGGACTTTCCTCTATCATGTCCTGGGCAATGGCATTTACCGGAATCCCGGATATGGTAGCAGCAGCTGTTCTTGGTGTTACAAGCAACAAGATCCTTATCTTCCTGTTAATTAACATCATCCTGCTGTTTGTAGGTACTTTCATGGATCCGACACCAGCGATTCTGATCTTTACACCAATTTTCCTTCCAATCTGCACAAGCCTTGGAATGAATGCAGTTCAGTTTGGTATCGTACTTTGCTACAACCTGTCCGTAGGTACTATTACACCTCCTGTAGGAACCATCCTGTTTACAGGCTGTAAAGTAGGTGGTGTTACCATTGAAAGTGTGATCAGCCATCTGCTGCCATACTTTGCAATGATCATCATCGGTCTGCTGCTTGTGACTTATATACCGGTACTGTCACTGGGACTGCCGTCACTGTTAGGGCTGATATAATAGGTCCATCTGCAGATGCAGACTGGAAAAGGGATAAAAATTATATAGAATAATGAAACAGGCGTCATCGGAATTTTACCGGTGGCGTCTGTTTTTTAAATGTGCTATACTATAAAAATAGTACGATAAATTAATTAGATGTCATAAAATTATAATGACCAGCATACACATATACATAGCGAAAACAAAAGCGGGGTGACTTATTGAACATTAGAGAATCTCAGGAAGCACTGGAACTTGTAACTTTAAGCCCGTATGCCTCTTTTTCTGCAAAAACAAAGGGAAGAGACAGGCAGGAACCTTTATGCGATATCCGCCCGGAATACCAGAGGGACAGAGACCGCATTCTGCACTGCAAGGCATTTCGCCGTATGAAGCATAAGACACAGGTATTTCTTGCGCCGGAGGGAGATCATTACCGCACAAGACTTACCCACACTCTGGAAGTGTCTCAGATTGCCAGGACCATTGCAAAGGCATTACGGTTAAATGAAAGTCTCACCGAAGCCATTGCTTTGGGACATGATCTGGGGCATACGCCTTTTGGACATTCCGGGGAAGCTATTTTAAATAAGATATGTGAAGATGGTTTTACCCACTACGAGCAAAGTGTCCGTGTGGTAGAAAAATTGGAAAAAAATGGAAAAGGTTTAAATCTTACCTGGGAAGTACGGGATGGCATCCGCAATCACAGAACGGCCGGTCATCCTTCTACCTTAGAAGGCGGTGTGGTCCGTCTGTCGGATAAGATCGCCTATATTAACCATGATATAGATGATGCGATCCGGGCAAAGATGTTTGAGGAGAAAGATCTTCCCACCTGCTATACAGATGTATTGGGCCACAGTGTCCGGGAACGTTTAAATATCATGATCCACGATATTATCTTAAACAGCCTGGACAAGCCGGGGATCTTTATGTCAGAAGGCATGGAAGAGGCCATGATGGGACTTCGTCAGTGGATGTTTGACCATGTATATAAAAATGAGATACCAAAGGCAGAAGAAGGCAGAGCCCAGCAGATGCTTTCCCAGCTTTATTTCTACTATATGGATCATGTAGATGAATTGCCTCAGGAGTCACTTAACTTCTTGAATGCAGGAGAAAAAGTCTCACGAGTGGTATGCGACTACATAGCAGGCATGAGCGATATTTATGCCATTGACCAGTTTGAAAAATTATTCGTTCCCAAACGGTGGAACGTATACTAATAGAATATGGGGGCAAATGTTTTGCTCCCAATATTACTTTAACAGAAGGGAGAAAAAAGCATGTACTATCCGGACGAAGTCATAGAGGAAGTAAGAATGAAGAATGACATCGTAGATGTGATTTCAGGATATGTAAAGCTGCAGAAAAAAGGAGCCAATTATTTTGGCCTTTGTCCTTTCCATAATGAAAAATCGCCTTCTTTTTCTGTTTCCCCTGGAAAGCAGATGTATTACTGTTTCGGATGCGGAGCAGGAGGAAATGTCCTTACTTTTGTAATGGAATATGAAAATTATACCTTTCAGGAGGCCCTTCAGTCCTTAGCAGACCGGGCAGGAGTGACTTTGCCGAAGATGGAATACAGCAAAGAAGCCAGAGAACAGGCGGAGCTTCGTGCCAGACTGTTGGAAGTAAACAAGCTGGCAGCCAACTATTTCTATTATCAGATGAAGCAGCCTCAGGGAAAAATGGCATACGAATATTTCCATGACAAGCGAAAGCTTACCGATGAGACTATGCTGCGGTTTGGACTTGGCTATTCCAATAAGACAAGCGATGATCTGTACCGTTTCCTGAAGGAAAAAGGCTATGATGATGCATTTTTAAGCCAGACCGGCCTTGTGACCATTGAGGAACGGGGAGGAAGAGATAAATTCTGGAATCGTGTTATGTTCCCTATTATGGATGTGAACAACCGTGTCATCGGCTTTGGAGGCCGTGTAATGGGAGACGGGGAGCCGAAATATTTAAACTCCCCGGAGACAAAATTATTTGACAAAAGCCGGAACCTGTATGGTTTAAACTATGCAAGGACTACAAGGGAGAAATACATGCTGGTGTGCGAGGGCTATCTGGATGTGATCTCCATGCACCAGGCTGGTTTTACCAATGCAGTGGCGTCTTTGGGAACTGCTTTTACCAGTCAGCATGCAGGTGTTTTAAAGCGCTATACAGACCAGGTGATCTTAACCTATGACAGCGACGGCGCTGGTGTAAAGGCTGCGCTGCGGGCCATTCCTATTTTAAGGGATGCAGGCATTTCCTCCAGGGTCTTAAATATGAAGCCTTATAAGGATCCCGATGAATTTATCAAAAACATGGGGGCAGATGCTTTCAGAGAGCGGATCGCTCAGGCGAAAAACAGCTTTTTATTTGAGATAGACGTATTAAAACGAAATTATCAGTTGGAGGACCCGGAGCAGAAGACGAAATTTTATCAGGAAACAGCGAAGAAGCTGCTGCAGTTTGGAGAGCCGCTGGAGCGGGACAATTACATCCAGGCAGTATCCAGAGAACAGATGATAAAAGAAGAGGAGCTTCGCCAGCTGGTAAACCGTCTGGGAATGCAGATGGGATTAAAGGCCGGCGACAGCTACAGGGAAGACGCTTCCGGACGGAATGTGATTTCACGGGAAAATGGAAATGGTGCTGGTAATGATATGGGACGGCCGGAATATGGCGGTAATCCTTATGAAAGCCAGGCAGCCCAGCAAAACCAGCCAGCCATGAAGAAGGCTGGAAGGAAGCAGGAACGGGAAGACGGTATACGAAGATCCCAGAGGTTATTGCTTACCTGGCTCATCGAAAATCCGGCCCTGTTTGACAAGATCAAAGGCATTATAACAGCCGATGATTTTGTAGAAGACCTGTATCACCAGGTGGCGGTCATGGTATTTGAAGGCCATGAAGCAGGAAATGTAAACCCGGCAGGTATATTAAGCCGGTTCATCAATGATGAAGATCAATACAAAGAAGTAGCGGCATTATTTAATGCCAGCTTAAAAGAATCCTTAAACAACGAGGAGCAGAAAAAGGCATTTGCAGAGACTGTGATCAAAGTAAGAAAAAACAGCCTGGACACTGCAAGCCGGAATGCAAAAGATATCGCCCAGCTGCAGGAGATCATAAAGCAGCAGGCAGCTTTAAAGCAGCTGCACATATCCCTGGATTGATTTAAGGAGGAAACCCTATGGAAAGAACGCGCAGAGAGGAATCTTTAAGCTTTAAAGAGAAAATGGGACGGCTTTTAGCAGAAGCCAGAACCGGAAAACGACAGCTGGAATACCGTGATATCTTCCGGTATTTCAGGCCGAAAGAGCTGAAAGAGGAGGAACTGGACCGCGTTCTTGACATACTGGCGGAAAACCAGGTGCAGATATTAGACGGGGAAGAGGAGTCAGAGGCATCTGAAACAGAAATAGAAGAGATTGAGGAAGAACTGACGGGAAAAATGGCCGTGACAGAAAATGGGCCATGGAATCAGGCAGATCCGGTGTGTCTCTATTTAAAGGAAATTGGAAAAATTTCCCTGCTTACACAGGAGGAAGAGCAGGATCTGGCTATACAGATACAGGCCGGAGATAAAGAAGCAAAGGAAAAGCTGGCAAAAGCCAATCTGCGCCTTGTAGTGAGCATCGCAAAGCGATATGCAGGCCGGGGAATGGCATTTTTAGATCTGGTCCAGGAAGGAAATCTGGGGCTGATGCGGGCGGTAGAAAAGTTCAATTATGAAAAAGGTTACCGTTTCAGCACCTATGCTACCTGGTGGATCCGCCAGTCCATTACAAGAGCCATTGCAGATCAGGCAAGGACCATCCGCATCCCGGTCCATATGGTAGAGGTCATTAATCGGGTGATGCGAAGCTCCAGGCGGCTCATCCAGGAATTAGGGCGGGAGCCTACGGCCCAGGAGATCGCAGACCAGGTAAATATGCCTGTAAAACGGGTGGAAGAGGTTTTAAATATGGCTCAGGAACCGGTATCCCTGGAAACACCTGTGGGAGAGGAAGAAGACAGCCACCTGGGGGATTTTATCCAGGATGAAAAAATGTCCCTGATCCAGGATGAGGCATCTTTTGTGTTTTTACATGAGCAGCTGATGGATGTGTTAAAGACATTGACTCCAAGGGAGCAGCAGGTATTATCCCTTCGTTTTGGACTTTATGACGGCGAGGCCAGAACACTGGAAGAAGTGGGAAGAAAGTTCCATGTGACCAGGGAACGGATCCGTCAGATCGAGGATAAGGCTTTGCGAAAACTGCGTCATCCAAGCAGGAGCAGGAAGTTAAAAGACTATCTGGAAAGTTAAGACTGCTGGCGCAAAGGTCGTAAGTTTAATATTTATAGAAGGAACAGGACATACATGACAGAGACAAACAATAATACAGAGACAAAAAAGACAAGGCTTCACCTTTCAGAACGCTTAAAGCTGGTTGCTTCCTTTGTACCAGAAGGCAGCCGGATCGCAGATATTGGAACCGATCACGGATATGTGCCTATTTATCTGGCAGAAACCGGAAAAATTAAAAGCGCTCTGGCAATGGATGTGCGAAAAGGACCTCTGGCGAGAGCGGATGAACATATAGAAGAATACAGACGGGATGCTGGGGAAGCGGCTATTTCCATAGAGACCCGTTTGAGCAACGGATTGGAAAAGTTTCAGGCCGGAGAAGCAGACACTGTGATCATCGCAGGAATGGGGGGTGAGCTGGAGATCAGCATTCTGGAAGCCGGAAAACATGTATGGAGGAGTATCCGCCACTGGATCTTTTCGCCTCAGTCAGATTTGGAAAAATTCCGCCGCTACTTGAAGGAAAACGGCTTTTATATTGAAGATGAAGCCATGATACTGGATGAGGGAAAGTTTTATACAGTGATAAAAGCCGGTTTTGGAGAATGTGGGAAAGATACTTTTAGCTGTGAAACGACCCCGGAATATCGCTTTGGGGCTGTTCTCATCAAGGGGAAAGATACCGTTTTAAAGCAGTACCTTTTAAAAGAAGAAAAAAGAGTAGAAGGAATCTTAAAGGGATTTGCAGGAAAAGCGGAAGAAGAGATGACGCCTGGACAGGAAGCTGCCTGCAAAGCTTTAAAAGAAGAACTTTCATGTATCAGGGAGGCACAAGATGAAATGCAGTGAAGTAATAGAAATATTGGGAAAACTGGCGCCGGAAAGCTGTGCCTGTGACTGGGATAATCCGGGATTGTTAGCAGGGCGCAGTGATAAAGAGGTAAAAAAGGTCTATATTGCTTTAGATGCAACAGATCAGGTGGTGGAAGCAGCTGTGAAAGCAGGGGCAGATATGCTTCTTACTCATCATCCCCTTATTTTTAAAGCCATTAAGAAAGTAAATGATCAGAATTTTATTACCAGACGTCTGATAAAGCTGATTCAGGCAGATATTGCTTATTATGCCATGCATACTAATTTCGACGCAGCTCCCGGCTGTATGGCAGACCTGGCAGCTAAGCGGCTTTCTTTAAAAGATACAGAGCCATTAGAGGCTATGGGAGATATGGAAATAAATGGAAATTCTGTGGCATATGGAATTGGTAAAACAGGAAATTTACCAGAGAAGTTGACGGTAAAAGCCTTGGCTGAAAAAGTAAAGCAGGCATTTGATCTTCCTTTTGTACTGGTATATGGGGAAGAACTCATGGACATGGAAGTAGAAAAAGTAGCTCTGTGTCCCGGTGCCGGTGGAAGCATGATCGAAGAGGCCATCCATACAGGTGCAAAGGCGCTGGTAACAGGGGATATCAGCCATCATCAGGGAATTGATGCTGCAGCCAGAGAGATGGCAGTGATCGATGCAGGACATTATGGAATGGAACACATTTTTATCCGGTATATAGCTGAATATCTGAAAGAAAAGCTTCCGGCAGAGATAGAGATTATTTCAGCAGAACCGGCATGGCCGGCAGTTCTTTTGTAAACCGTTTTTCTGAAAAGGGCAAGAAGCAGATGTCATGGTTGAACTGTAACTGGAAATGAATGGTTTGAAAATTTATCCGTGGACAGAGAAAAAAAACTATGCTAAAATAAGTAAGTGTGAGTAAGACAGATGGTCGCTGCTGCGATACCGAGAGGACGCAGGAGAGGAAAGTCCGGGCTTCACAGGGCAGGATGCCAGATAACGTCTGGCGGGGGCGACCCTAGGGAAAGTGCAACAGAAATATACCGCCCGCTGTATTTTACAGCAGGTAAGGGTGGAATGGCAGTGTAAGAGACTACCGCCCGACTGGTAACAGGCGGGGCACATGTAAACCCCAT
>CAVDQU010000094.1:0-11078 GCA_963611035.1 Agathobaculum sp. | reverse complement strand
TATGAAACCTATGACGAGGAATCCCAGCAGATGATCCAGACACTGTTAAGCGGAAAATACGAATAACAGGTATAAATGCCGCTGATTGAAAAAAAGGGCACTGTAGAAGATGACTGCAGTGCCCCTTGGATTTCTGATATTGATTGAATGAAACGGGTGATACTATGGAAAATTTTAAAAAACTATGGGATAAGGTCGATAAGATCGTATTTGGCATTGTAAAGCATCTCTGTGTATTGATGCTGGCAGCCCTGGTGGCAGTAGTGTTTTACATCTTTGTAGGCCGTTACATCCTGCATAAGTCTCCTATGTGGGGAGAACCGTTATCTCTGTTCCTTTTAACATGGATGAGTATCCTTGGCTCTTCTCTGGTGCTGCGTACAGACGAGCATCTGAAAGTGACCATGTTTGATTCCAAAATGAAGAAAGGGCAGATTTTAGCTACAGATGTTCTTGCTACGGTATGCATCATTGCATTTTCTTTCTTCATGGTAGTTTATGGCTCACAGCTCATAAAACAGGCCAGAAGCAATACCATGGCTGGGGTTAATATCCCCTATGCATGGATGTATATGTCTCTGCCTGTAACAGGAGTGCTGTACATTCTGGCATTGATCACACAATGGACAAGGAGGATTGGTAAAGAATGAGTACGACTGTAATTGCAACACTGCTGTTGATCGGCATTTTTCTGGCATTGGTATTTTTGAGGGTGCCTATTGTATATGCTATAGGTATTGCTTCCTTGGTGGATTTCTTCTATCTGGGGATCAATCCTATGCAGATGGCATTAAAATTTGTATCAAACTTAAACTCTTACACACTGTTGGCGGTTCCTTTTTTCATCCTGATGGGCGAGCTTATGAGTGCGGGAGGAATTACCGATACTCTGATTGACTTTTCGAAAGAGCTGGTAGGATGGTTCAGGGGCGGCGCAGCTATGGTAAATGTGGTTGCTTCCTTTTTCTTCGGCGGTATTTCCGGTTCTTCCTCAGCAGACTGTGCTTCCTTAGGTCCGATTGAGATCAAGATGATGGAAGAACAGGGGTATGACAGGGATTTCTCTACCTGCCTTACGATGGCAAGCTCTGTAGAAGGAATCCTGGTACCTCCAAGTCAGAACATGGTCATCTATACTCTGGCAGCAGCAGGTGTTACCAGCGTTTCCATCGGTCAGCTCTTTCTGGCAGGTTATGTGCCCGGTGCGGTGCTTTCTATTTCATTGATGGTATATTCCTATTATGTATCGGTGAAGAAAAATTACCCGGTCACAGGCCGATTTGACCTGAAGGCCTGCACCCGCTCTTTCCTTAAGGCGATCTGGGGCATGCTTTCTGTATTGTTTGTAGTAGTAGGTGTAATCGCCGGTATCTTTACAACTACCGAATCCGCAGCCTGCGCCGTAGTATGGTCTTTAGTGGTAGGTCTCTTTATTTACAAGGGATTTAAGATTAAAGATATTCCGCAGATTTTCAACAATGTAACTATGACACTGGGCAAGGTGCTGATCCTTTTAGGTGTGTCAGGATCCTTTACCTATCTGCTGACCTACTTAAAGGTTCCTGAGACAGTTTCTAAAGCATTGTTCTCTATTACAGATAACAAGATCCTGATCCTGATCATGCTGAACCTTCTGATGCTGTTCTTAGGCTGCCTGATCGAGATGGCCTGCCTGATCCTGATGCTGACACCGGTGATCCTTCCGATCTGGATGTCTTTGGGACTTTCACCGATCCATCTGGGAGTTGTAATGGTGCTGAATCTGGGAATCGGACTTCTGACACCGCCGGTTGGTTCTACTTTGTTCATCGGCAGTGCTATTTCCGGTATTCCGATCGAGAAGCTGTCGAAGGCCATGATCCCGTTCTATCTTGTAATGGGTGTTGCCCTGCTGATACTGACTTATTTCCCGCAAAGCTTTATGTGGCTGCCTAACATGGCATTCTGATAAAAACGATTATAGCCCGTCCGCAGTACAAACCGGGCGGGTTTTCTACATGATTCATTAGCAAAGAGAGGTTTTTAACATGGCACAGTGGAAGAATGATGAAGAGTTATTTACACTTATGAAAGAGAAGCTTTATACACCGGTGGTAGGGGATATTCTGGACCAGATGGGATACAAGCACCAGTTTCTGCCTGCATCCATCCGCCCTTTAGAGGCATTGGTGCCTGCAGACGCATACATTGACCGGAATCAGCCGGATCATCGATTAAAGATCGCAGGTTATGCCTGCACCATTCTGGAAAATGATGTATTTGAAAATCCTAAAAAGCCTTTCGGGTATCTGACAGAGGCACTGGATCAGTTAAAGCCAAACGAGGTATATGTGGCTACAGGAGCACACAACAGTGCTCTCTGGGGAGAACTGCTGACAGCTACGGCAAAGACCAGAGGGGCTGTGGGGGCAGTGCTGGACGGCTACAGCAGAGATACACCTCAGGTCCTCAGCCAGAATTTTCCTGTATTCTGCACCCAGTGCTGGGCACAGGATTCTTCGGTGCGGACCTATGTATGTGACTACCGCTGCACCATTGAGATCGGCCAGGTGACGATCCACGACGGAGATCTGGTATTCGGTGATATTGACGGTGTGCTTATTATTCCTAAGGATATTAAGGATGAAGTGATCGAAAAGGCCCTTATAAAGGCTTCCGGAGAGAAGACAGTGCGCAAGGCGATCGAGGGCGGTATGACAGCCACAGATGCCTTTGCCAAGTTTGGAATCTTGTAGGTAGGAGTGTCTGGATATGGAACATGAGATAACGGCATTTCAGATCGATCTGAAGGACAATGTGGCCACTGCTCTGACAGAGGTGAAGGCCGGACAGCAGGTGAAGCTGATCGGTGACTGTCGGGAAAAGCAGATTACGGCTGTTACTGATATTCCTATAGGCCATAAGCTGGCATTAGGAGATATCAGGGCGGGAGATCTGATCATAAAATACGGCGTGGTGATCGGGCGTGCTACCGGCGATATTGCAAAGGGAAGCTGGGTCCACCTTCATGTGATGCAGAGCATCTACGATGAAAGATCCAGCCATCTGGATGTGAAAACCGGGGCACCTAAGGATACAAAATATGAGTGAGGGCACAACGATGAAGCTGGAAGAATTGACCTGGCAGGGTTATAAGAGAAAAAACGGGGCACCGGGGATACGTAACCGGATCCTTGTGATCTATACGGTAAAATGTTCCGAGATGGTAGCCCGCAGGATCGTAAGTGAGGCCGGGCACCCGGATGTGGAGCTTGTAGGCTTTGACGGCTGCACTGACAATCAATATGCGGTGGATCTGCTTATCAGCCTCATCCGCCACCCAAATGTAGGAGCAGTTCTGGCTGTAGGTCTGGGCTGTGAATACATCCAGCCGGAATGGCTGGCAGCGATTGCGGCAAAAGAGGAAAAACCGTCTTCCTGGATGTTCATCCAGCAGGAAGGCGGCACCGACCGTACCGTAAAAAAAGGTATAAACTGGGTAAATAAGACTCTGGAAGAGTTAAAACTCACCCCTCGGGTGCCGATGGGAATGAAGGATCTGGTGATCGGAGCCGAGTGCGGCGGCAGTGATTATACCAGCGGTCTTGCGGGAAACGTGGTAGTAGGAAGATTTTACGATAAGCTGGTGGATATAGGCGGTACAGCTATTTTCGAGGAGATCGTGGAGGCGATCGGACTTGATCAGCTTCTGATAGGGCGGGCAGCCAACGAAAAAGCCCGGGAAGAAATATGCTATACCTATGATAAAGCACTGGATTACTGTAAGTCCGTGCGGCAGTATTCTGTAAGTCCGGGTAATTTTGCCGGAGGACTTTCCACGATCGAAGAAAAAAGCATGGGGGCTGTGATAAAAAGCGGTTCCCGACCGATCCAGGGCGTGCTGAAGGTGTCAGTTCCGGCTCCCTGCGGCGGTTTATGGCTTTTAGATTCTACACCGGATCCCTACTGGATGCAGTTTGGCATTACAAATCCTAACGATAACGAAGGTCTGATGGATCTGATCAGCTGCGGAGCCCATATGGTCTTTCTGGTAACAGGACGGGGAAACGTAGTAGGAAGTGCGGTAGCTCCCTGTGTAAAGATCACAGGAAATCATGCTACCTATGAAAGAATGAAAGAGGATATGGATTTTGATGCCGGTCCGATCCTCACAGGGGGAAGATCCCAGGATGAAATGGCATTGGAACTGGCAGAATATGTGGCAGCTGTTGCAGGGGGAACACCTACAAAAAGCGAAGCATTAGGCCACAGGGAGTATTTTATCCCATACAAGTATCAGGAAAAGCAGGTGGCTTTTAAGCGTGCCTGTGAGGAATAGAGGAGGATAACAATGGCAGCATTTACAGCAGAAGAAATGGAACAGTTCAGTATGGCAAAATGGTATGACCTTTCCGGTCAGGTGGCGATCGTAACAGGAGGTTCTACCGGCCTGGGTCTTGCAGTGACCCGTTGTCTGGTAAGCGCCGGAGCAAAGGTCTGCGTGGTAAGCTTTGAGGCACCGCAGCAGGCTGCGCAGGCACTGGAAGAATTTGGAGATAAGGCTGTATTCTATCAGTTTGATATTACGGATACAGATCATGCACAGGAACTGGTGGATAAGATTGTAACGGAGCAGGGACGGGTGGATATCCTGATCAATAATGCAGGAAATCATTGCAAGAAGTTTATCTGGGATATGACAGTGGAAGATTATAAGAGAGTCCTGAATGTGCATCTGGTAGGTTCTTTTGCCCTTACCAAGGCTGTGGTTCCTTACATGAAGGAGCAGAAAAGGGGACGTATTGTTTTTCAGGCAAGTATGACCAGCTATATCGGTCAGCCTATGGTAGCCGGATATTCCACTGCCAAGGCCGGATTTTTGGGAATGATCCATACGCTGACAGCAGAACTGGCAGAATTCGGCGTTACGGTCAATGCCATTGCACCGGGATGGATCGATACCCCTATGTTCCACAAGGCAGTAGATAATGATCCGCCCCGTCTTGCAAAGATCATGGGACGTATTCCTGCTAAGAGTGTAGGAGATCCGATGGATGTGGGCATGTGTGCAGCTTTCTTATGCAGCGATGCAGCCCGTTATATCAGCGGAAGCTGTATCCCGGTAGACGGCGGCGCACTGATCGGGTTCTAGTGGATTATGATCAAACAGGAGACGAGGAAACATGAATACAAGATTTAGCGAGGAACTGTTCCTCACCAACAGAACCGGCAGCGAGCTGTATCACAAGTATGCAGAGAAGCTCCCGATTATCGATTACCACTGCCATTTGCAGCCTTCAGAGATCTTTGAGAATAAAGAATTTGAGGATCTGGGGGAGATGTGGCTGCGGGGCGACCATTATAAATGGCGTGCAATGCGTACCTTTGGCATTGATGAAAAATATATCACGGGAGAAGCAAGCTATCATGATAAATATCTGGCGTTTGCGGCAATTCTTCCGAAATTGATCGGAAATCCCATCTATATCTGGTGTGCTCTGGAGTTAAAACGTTATTTTGACATTGACGAGCCTCTTTCTGCTGAAAATGCTGAGGAGATCTATCAGCGCACTACGGCTATGATACGGGAAAAACATATGACCCGCCGCTGGTGCATGGAGCACTCCAACGTAAAGCTGGTGAGCACAACGGAAGATCCGGTGGATGATCTGCATTACCATATTGCACTGAAAAAAGAAAAAATGTTTACCAGGGTGATCACTGCTTTCCGGCCGGATAAAGCCATGTTTGTGAAGCTGGATACCTTTGACAGCTACATGAAGCAGCTGGAGGAGGTTTCGGGGATCCGGATCACTTCCTTTGAGACCATGCTGGATGCACTGGAGGCACGTCTGCAGTTTTTTAAGAATGTGACCGGCACAACAGTCAGTGATGACGGTATTCCTTATTTTACCTGGGCAGATTACCAGATGGATGAGATCGAAGAGATCTTCCGAAAGGCCAGAGCAAATGAAACACTTACGGCCAAAGAAACAGATCAGTACCAGAGTGCCTTCCTTTACGAAATGGCCCGCCGCTATAACAGGAATGGATATGTAATGCAGCTTCATATCGGAACCTATCTGGATGCAAACACAAAAGGAGTGCGAAACGTAGGACAGTCTACCGGCTTTGACTGCGTAGATGACCAGTGTGCCGTTACCAGCGTGGGAGAACTGTTAAACCGGCTGACTCTGGCCGGAGAACTGCCAAAGACGATCCTGTATCCGCTTGATGGTACGAAGATCGAGGCCTGGGCAATCCTGGCAGCCGGCTTCTGCGATAACGGTGTAAAAGCCAAGGTGCAGCTGGGAGCGCCCTGGTGGTTTAACGATCAGGCCTTTGGTATTAAACGTCAGTTTGAAGCCTGTGCCAATCTGTATCCCGTCAGCCTGTCAGTAGGCATGCTGACAGACAGCCGCAGTTTTATCTCTTATCCGCGGCATGAGCTGTACCGCAGAGTATTATGCAGCTACTTTGGTGAATTAGTAGAGAGAGGGGAATATTTCTCCGGAGAAAAGGCATTAAAACAGGTGATTGAGGATGTATGCTTCAACAATGTGAATGAGTTTTTTGATTTTCATGTTTAATAAGTCTGTTTTAATGAATCCGTTTTAATGAATCTGTGTTAAGATAATAAGAAACGGCAGATTCAGGCCGGAAAGGTGGATACAGAGATGGTTCAGACAGATATCAGATTAATAGAAGCAGGACCTTTTTTGGAAAAAGAGTGGAAGGGAAATGTGATCATTTTCCCGGGAGGCGGCTATGAATGGCATTCACCCCGGGAGGCAGAACCGGTGGCGAAAGCTTTTGGAGCGGCCGGATGGAAGCCGTGGATCCTGTATTATCCGGTAAAGGAGCCGGGATCCCAGTATTCCTGTCTGGAGCTTGATCCCCTGCGCTGCGGGGCAGAGGCGGTAAAGAGAGTAAGAGCTTCTATGCCGGAAAAACCGGTGATCGTATGCGGCTTTTCTGCCGGAGGACATGCAGCAGCCAGCCTGGGGGTACACTGGAATGATGATACTGTTTTCCAAAAGGAAGAGCAAAAGCTCATCCGGCCGGATGGAATGGTGTTGTGCTATCCGGTGATCACCTGCGGGCCGTGGGCTCATCGGGGCAGTATAGAAAATCTGGCAGGAGAAAATAAAGATCTGATCGCCTATTTCAGTCTGGAAGATCATGTGGATCCGAAGACGCCTCCTGCTTTTCTCTGGCACACAGCTTCTGATGAATCGGTGCCTGTACAGAATTCGCTGATGTTTGCGCAGAAGCTGTCAAAGGAAAAGGTTCCGTTTGAGCTTCATATTTATCCCAAAGGGCCTCATGGCCTGTCTCTTGCTACCAAAGAGGTAGATGAGCCGGCTAAAGGCCGTCTGGCAGATGCCCATGTTGCCGGGTGGTTTGATCAGTGCCTGCAGTGGCTGGAAAACATTTAAAGGGATAATAAGATGCTGAATGTATTATTTGAAGATAAAGACATAATAGTAGTGGTAAAACCGGCCGGTCTGGAATCTCAGAGCGGAAAAAGCTTTGCTCCGGACATGGTCAGTGAGATCCGCAAACACCTGGCGGCTTATCCACAGGATATCCACAAATTAACAGGAAATAAATCCACAGCCGGTCGTAATCCACAGCCCCCCTATGTAGGAGTTATCCACAGACTGGACCGTCCTGTATCCGGGATCATGGTTTATGCTAAAAATCAGAAAGCCGCCGGTGCTCTTAGTACAAGCCTGAAGCAGGGAAAAATAGAAAAATGGTACCAGGCAGTGGTATGTGGAAAACCTGTGGATAACTGTGGTGTATATGTGGATTATCTCAGGCAGGACAAGAAAAACAACTGTTCACAAATTGTGGATAAGTCCGATCCGGAAGGGAAAAAAGCAGAGTTGGAATACAAAGTGCTGGATTGTATACAGGATGCAGAAAAAGAAGGGGAGACTTTGAGTCTGGTGGAGATCAGACTGATCACAGGAAGACACCATCAGATCCGTGTCCAGTTTTCCGGTCACGGGACGCCTCTTTATGGGGATGGAAGATATGGGAATAATGAAAATGGGAACAGACGCAGTCTGGCACTTTGCGCCTGCAGACTTAAATTTAAGCATCCGGTGACCGGAAAGAATATGGAATTTGAGATAAAGCCGGATACAGGGGCATTCCGCCTGTTTCGTTCAGAAAAATGACAGATATTGAAAAATAGCCTGAAAAAATCAGCCCCGGAGCTTCCGGGGCTGATTGGGTATAACTCCATATTGTTGGAAACCCGCCAACGGCGGGTTTTGCGCATTCTGATACTTTATGACAGGCGCAGGGCCCAATCCTTACAATCCCACACATCCGTAGCCAGACCTTCATAAAAATCCGGTTCATGGCAGATGAGAAGGATACTTCCCTTATAAGCCTTTAAGGCACGCTTTAATTCCTCTTTTGCGTCTACATCCAGGTGGTTGGTAGGCTCGTCCAAAAGGAGAACATTGGTCTCACGGTTGATCAGTTTGCACAGGCGCACTTTTGCCTGCTCGCCGCCGCTTAATACACGGACCTGGCTTTCAATGTGCTTGGTGGTCAGACCGCATTTTGCAAGGGCGGAGCGTACCTGATACTGGGTATAGGAGGGAAATTCCTTCCAGATCTCATCCAGACAGGTGGTAGTATTGCCGGGAGCCATTTCCTGTTCAAAATAACCAATGGATAAATAATCACCCAGTTCCACAGAGCCGTTTAAAGCAGGTGTCAATCCCAGGATACTCTTTAAAAGAGTAGTCTTTCCGATGCCATTTGCACCTACCAGAACTACCTTCTGTCCCCGTTCCATAGTCAGGTTTAACGGGCGGGAAAGAGGCTCATCATAGCCGATGATCAGGTCCTTAGTTTCAAAAATATATTTGCCGGGAGTGCGGGCTTCCAGAAAATGGAATTCCGGCTTTGGTTTTTCCTTTGCCAGCTCGATCACTTCCATTTTATCTAACTTCTTCTGGCGGGACATAGCCATATTTCTGGTGGAAACACGGGCTTTATTTCTTGCCACGAAATCTTCCAGTTCTGCGATCTCCTGCTGCTGGCGCTTATAAGCAGCTTCCAGCTGTGACTTCTTTACCGCGTAAACCTCCTGAAATTTGTCATAATCTCCCACATAGCGGTCCAGACGCTGGTTTTCCATGTGATAGATCAGGTTTATGACACTGTTTAAGAACGGGATGTCATGGGAGATCAGGATAAAGGCATTTTCATACTCCTGAAGATACCGTTTCAGCCATTCAATGTGCTGCACATCCAGATAGTTGGTAGGCTCGTCAAGGAGCAGGATATCCGGCTTTTGCAGCAGCAGCTTTCCAAGAAGGACTTTCGTTCTCTGACCGCCGGAAAGCTCCGTAACATCACGGTCCATACCGATCTCATCCAGACCTAGAGCACGGCCGACTTCCTCTACCTTCGAGTCGATCACATAAAAATCATGTGCCATTAAAAGATCCTGGATCGTACCCAGTTCTTCCATCATGGCGTTCATTTGCTCTTCGTCAGCATCTCCCATATTATCACAGATATGGTTCATCCGCTCTTCCATTTCAAAAAGAGGTGCAAAAGCACTTTTTAACACTTCACGGATGGTCATTCCTTTTTCCAGGACTGTGTGCTGGTCCAGATAGCCAACATTTACGTTCTTTGCCCATTCTACCTTGCCTTCATCCGGCATCAGTTTTCCAGTGATGATGTTCATAAAAGTGGATTTTCCTTCACCATTGGCACCCACAAGACCGATGTGCTCCCCTTTTAAAAGCCTGAAAGACACATCCTGAAAAATAGCCCGGTCTCCAAAACCGTGGCTTAAATGTTCTACATTTAATATACTCATTCAAAAACGCTCTCCTTACAAAACAATATACAATAAATAGCACATATAATAGCACAGATAAGCCCATTCTACATGAGAAAGCGGGCTGTGGCAACCGGTTTTTCGCGGCTCTTGAGGTTTGTGGGGGAATATGTTAAGATAAGCGTAAGCAGAATTTCAAAAAGGAAGTCTATCTTAGTCTAAATCCATATTTTACTGCGTCTAAAGCAGTATCTAAAACAAAGAAACTCTCTGCTTGTATCCCAAAAACAAAAGCAGGGAGACAGGTTCCCTGCGCGATCAGAAAGGAAAAGAAAATATGAGAAAAGAACGTAGGGAAGAACATGTGTCACTGGAATTGGCGAAAGAACTGGAACAGATGCATCAGGCCGAAAATGTAGAATTTAATTTAAGTGATTTTGCATTGTTTTTATCTGTAATGAAGAACAAAAATGCCCATGAAAATGTTTTAAGCATTGTAACAGGCGAAGATGATCTGAAGTTAAAAGAAGTAAAGGTAGAAGAAGTTATTTTAAACAAAAGCGGAAAGCGGGCGATCCGCCTGGATGCCTGCGCTGTAGACATATGGGACAGAAATTTTGCAACGGAAATGCAAAATGATACGGACAATGATGATGTAAGGCGCAGATCCCGTTATTATCAGGGATTATTAGATACACCATTGCTGAAATCCGGTAAAAAGACCCGTTATAAAAATTTACCGCCAACGATCATCACTTTTATTACACAGGAAGACATTTTTGGAAAAGATCTTGCTAAATATACATTCACAGAACAATGTGAAGAAGTAGCGGATCTTCATCTGGAAGACGGAACAAAGAAAATATTTTTAAATATGAGCAGCAAAAACGGAGATCCAATATTAGTCAGCCTATTGCAGTATATGAAGCATACAACATTGGAAAATCCGGAGATAATCATAAAAGACGAGCGTATTATAGAGTTGGATCATATTGTAACAGAAGTTAAGCAAACAGAAGAATGGGAGGCAGTGAAGATGAGTATATTGTCGGTTGGAATTGAACGGGGAATGGAAAAAGGAGAAGCTTTGGGAATTTTAAAAGGAAAAGCAGACTCTATTATCATGATCCTTCAAAATAAGGGAATTTTAACGAATGATATGAGCCAGAAAATAAGAAAAGAACAAAATGTAGATATTTTAGATAAATGGCTGCTTGCAGCCGCAAGCGCTGCATCAGCAGAGGAATTTATGAAAGCAATACAATAAAAGATATTTAAG
>CAVDQU010000093.1:0-11144 GCA_963611035.1 Agathobaculum sp. | reverse complement strand
AGTTACTTCTGCAGGTCCATATCCAGGTACATCAAAAATTTCTTTCTTCTGTCCTGTTGGGAATAACTTTCCTGTTTTAGAGCCTGCCGGATCTTCAAAATACATATCAATACGGGAACCGGTTCCTGGAACTCCTTTGATCACCTCATCTCCATACACATCTGCATGACCATCTTTTACGCGTACATGTTCTTCAATGATCTTATTGGTATTTGTATTTAAAATACGGACTACTGTAATAGGTTCCACAGCCGGAACCAGACCTTCGTCAATAGCAAATGGACCTACAGCCGATGAAATATTTCCACAGTTGGCGCTTCCATCCACTCTTGGAATGACAATGTCCACCTGGCGGAAAGTATAATTTACATCCACATCTGGACGGTCGGATTTGGAAATAATGGCAACCTTACTGGTAGATGATACGGTTCCGCCCATTCCGTCGATCTGCTTTACATCCGGTGTTCCCATGACCTTCATAAAAATGTCTGGCCAAAGGCTCTGATCTTCTGGCAGGTCCTTTTCATGGAAAAATACAGCTTTGCTGGTACCGCCTCTCATGTAAACACAGGGATATTTCTTCATATACATAAAACAAGTCCTCCTTCTTAGGTTTCTTATACGTTTTTCTTTGTTTAATTGTATTATAGGACTTGCTATCCATTCTGTAAAATTGTATAATTTCATTATATTCCATTCCATTTTGGAATGTATTTATACTTATGAACAGATGTCCAGGAGGTTGGTTTATTTATGGATGAACAGGATATTGAACTTTTAAAGACACTGATCGATACACAGAATATTACAAAGACAGCAAAGAAACTTTATACTACCCAGTCTTCTCTTACTAAACGGATCCAGAAAATGGAGCAGGACCTGGGATGCCAGCTTTTTATCCGTTCCCGCAAGGGAATACTTCCCACTCCTGCAGCAGAAGGGATCTTTCCGGAAATTGAAAAGATCTCCCAGTCCATGGAACATATACGGACTTATGCCCTTTCGCTCCAGGGGGAGATCTGCGGTTCTTTAAAAATTGGTGTTTCTATTAATATCGCCCGGTACAAACTGCCTGAAATTTTAAAAACATATATGAAAAAATACCCCAAAGTGGATATTTATGTGACCACCATGCAAAGTACCCAGTTATACCGTGCACTGGCTGATAATGAGATCTCCATTGCTTTGGTCCGTGGAAATTTTAACTGGCAGGACGGAGATGTAATCCTTTCTAAGGAACCGGTCTGTCTGGTGCGTAACCAGGAAATGACTGATCTGCCATTAAACCAGATCCCCTATATCGGCCGTCATACAGACTCCCCATTTTACGAACGGATCGAACAGTGGAAACGTGAAAATAACTGCGCCAACTGCCGTACTCAGCTTTGGATCGATGACATCTCCAGCTGCCTGGAAATGGTGGAAAATGGCATTGGCTGGTCTATTTTGCCTGAGATCTGTTTAAAAAATTATAAAGGGAGCATCACGCCCCTTTTCTTTCAGGACGGATTTCCCTTTATACGAACTTCTCATATTTTATATAAAAGCCATTACTTTGAACTGCCTCAGGTACGGGCCTTTATACAGACTGTGCTTGCTGAGGAATATTTTAGTAAATAATGATGTTTTTACTTACTGGTATTTGCTTACTTCCAGGATCTCCTCCGCCTTCTTTACTTCTTCTGCCGTAGGTGTTCTCACACCATCCAAAGTATAAGGGATTCCCAGTTTCTGCCATTTAAACAGTCCCAGTGTATGGTATGGAAGTACCTCTACACGCTTTACTGTCTTTAATTCCCGGATCAGGTCACGGGTCTTTATCAGTCCCTCTTCATCATCTGTCAGATCCGGCACAAGTACATGGCGTAGCCACATATCTTTTCCGTGGTCTGAAAGCCATTTTGCCATCTGTACGATATTTTCATTTGGACATCCCGTTAATTTTTTATGCTTTTCGTTGTCGATCTCTTTAAAATCAAGGATCACCAGATCCGTTACTTTCATCAGCTCTTCGAATTTGCTGATAAATGGCTCTTCCAGCGTAAAAGGATTGCCTGCTGTATCCAGAGCTGTGTGAACGCCTTTTTCCTTGGCTTTCTTAAAAAACTCTGTAACAAAGTCGATCTGGAGAAGAGGTTCTCCTCCGCTGACGGTAATACCGCCGTTTGGCTGTCCTTTTTTATTCCAGTAACTCTTATACCGGTATACATGGGAAAATAATTTATCTGCTGTCCAGGGAGTACCTCCCTCTAATTTCCATGTCTCTGGGTTATGGCAGTAACGGCACCGCATGCGGCAGCCCTGAAGAAATACAACGAAACGGACACCCGGACCGTCAACCAGTCCAAAAGTTTCCATAGAATGAACAAATCCTTCCACGTTTTTCTCCTTATTTTTCCAAAATTTATTCCTAAATATTTATAACGGTCCAGAACATAATGTCCTGAACCGTTACATAGATCAAATCAATAGCGGAATGCTGCTTTACCAAAATTTTATTACATAGTTGCATGGCAGGTTCTGGAGATAACGTCCATCTGCTGCTCTCTTGTTAAGTCGATGAACTTAACAGCGTATCCGGATACACGGATAGTGAAGTTAGCATACTCTTCTTTCTCTGGATGCTCCATAGCATCGATCAGTTTCTCCTTGCCAAATACGTTTACGTTCAGGTGATGAGCGCCCTGATCGAAGTAGCCGTCTAATACCTGTACCAGGTTGTTGACTCTCTCTTCTTCGCTGTGGCCTAAAGCGTCTGGGTTGATAGTCTGGGTATTGGAAATACCATCCAGAGCCCACTCGTAAGGCAGCTTAGCTACAGAGTTTAAGGAAGCCAGTAAGCCGTTCTGCTCTGCGCCGTAGCTTGGGTTTGCACCTGGAGACAGCGGCTCGCCTGCTCTTCTGCCGTCTGGCATGCTTCCGGTTGCCTTACCATATACTACGTTAGAGGTAATGGTCAGGATAGAAGTTGTAGGCTCAGAATTTCTATAAGTGTGGCGCTTCTTTAACTTCTCAAGGAAGGTCTTTAACAGCCATACAGCGATCTCATCTGCTCTGTCATCATCATTACCGTATCTTGGGAAGTCTCCCTCGGTTACAAAGTCTACGATCAGACCAGTCTCATCACGAACAGTCTTAACCTTTGCATACTTAATAGCACTTAAGGAGTCAACTACATGAGAGAAACCGGCAATACCGGTAGCGAATGTACGTCTTACATCGGTATCAATAAGTGCCATCTCAGCAGCCTCATAGAAGTACTTGTCATGCATATACTGGATCAGGTTCAGGGTATTTACATATACACCTACCAGCCAGTCCATCATTACCTCGTACTTACGGATCACTTCATCATAATCCAGGTACTCAGAAGTAATTGGTGTATACTCTGGGCCAACCTGTTCTTTAGACTTCATATCACGTCCGCCGTTCATAGCATACAGTAAGCACTTAGCCAGGTTTGCACGAGCACCGAAGAACTGCATTTCCTTACCGGTCTGAGTAGCAGATACACAGCAGCAGATGGAGTAATCATCGCCCCACTCCGGCTTCATTACGTCATCGTTCTCATACTGTACAGAGCTTGTATCAATAGAGATCTTAGCTGCATACTTCTTGAAGTTCTCTGGCAGTGCAGAAGAATAAAGAACAGTCATATTTGGCTCTGGGGATGGTCCCATGTTCTCTAAGGTGTGCAGGAAACGATAATCGGTCTTGGTTACCATAGAACGGCCATCTACACCGATACCACCAACTTCCAGAGTAGCCCAAACTGGGTCGCCGGAGAACAGCTGGTTGTAAGATGGGATTCTTGCGAACTTAACCATACGGAACTTCATTACCATATGGTCGATCAGCTCCTGAGCCTGAGACTCGGTTAAGATACCCTTATCCATATCTCTCTTGATGTAGATATCAAGGAAAGTAGAGATACGGCCAACGCTCATTGCAGCACCGTTCTGGGTCTTAACTGCAGCTAAGTATCCGAAGTATAACCACTGAACAGCTTCCTTAGCAGTCTTAGCAGGCTGGGAGATATCGCAGCCATAAGATGCTGCCATCTTCTTCATATCCTTTAATGCCTGATACTGTCTGGAGATTTCTTCTCTTAAACGGATCACATCATCAGTCATGGTTCCGTCACCGCAGTTAGCAAAGTCATTTGCCTTCTCTTCCATCAGACGATCGATACCATACAGAGCTACACGGCGGTAGTCACCTACGATACGTCCACGGCCATAAGTATCTGGAAGTCCGGTAATGATCTTGTTGTGACGAACTTTCTTCATCTCTGGAGTGTAAGCATCAAATACGCCCTGGTTATGGGTTCTGCAGTACTCAGTGAAGATCTTGTGAAGCTCCGGGCTTGGCTCATAGCCATAGTTCTTGCAGGCTTCCTCTGCCATACGGATACCGCCATAAGGCATGAACGCTCTCTTTAATGGCTTGTCTGTCTGAAGACCAACGATCTGCTCTAAGTCCTTGGTCTCTTCACTAATATATCCAGGTCCATGAGAAGTAATACCAGATACGATATCTGTATCCATATCTAAAACGCCGCCCTTAGCGCGTTCTTCCTTCTGAAGTCCCTGAAGGATTCCCCAAAGCTTATCGGTAGCTTCGGTAGGTCCTGCTAAGAATGATGCATCACCATCATATGGTGTATAGTTCTTCTGAATGAAATCTCTTGTATTGATCTCTTCTTTCCAGAGACGGCCTTCAAATCCGTCCCACTGTTCGTAGTTAAACATTTCCATCCTCCTATTTTTGCATTCCACGATTGTTATTTTTCTTAACTCAACACGAATAATATCATATTTTCGGAGAAAGACAAGGGATTTTTTGATAATTTTTATCTTGTGTTAAAGAAAAAACAATGTGTGTTTTTTGTCGCATACAATCAAGGTTTTTCAGGGGATTTTGTTTGGAAAAATGTGCAATTTTATCTCTTATATCCCATTTGCTTTGTAATCCACTCCATGATCACATCTACCACATAGTTCTGCTCTGCCTGGGTCAGTTCTCTTCCTTTTGGAATATGGTGCCATTTTTCCAGACAGCTGCGGCAGCATGTTCCAGTGGCATGCTGTCCGATGAATACCGGATGTCCTCTCATAGGGGTCTGCTTACCATCATTTTTCGGCTCTGCAGGTGCCAGTCTGTCCCGGATAAAGTCTGTGGCATGGCTCCGTACAGTATCCATTCCTTTTTCCATAACATAATGCCTGTCATTTGCTTTTAGTGTGAAACTGCTGCGGAATTTGGACTGGGAAAGGCGTTTCCAGAGATTGCCTTCGTAGGCGGCTGGTGTTTCGGATACCATGGACGGCTGGATGCTGTTTTTGTATACGATCATCTTTTCTTTTTGTGCTGAGTTTGGCTTTTGCGCAGCTGTTCCGTCAGCCCCCATAATTTCTTCTCCCTGGAGCAGCCTTTTTACCAGCGTTGCCGCCACTGCCCTTGACTCTTCACTTTCCGGTTGCAACCGCTTTGCCAGTTTCGTATTTCTCCCTGCTGTTGTTTCATTGCGGATGGCATAAAATATGGCCTTTCTTTCTCCGATCAACACCAGTATCTTCTTGGCCCTTGTAACGCCTGTATAAAGGAGATTTCTCTGAAGCATCACAAAATGGCTCATGGTAAAGGGCATGACTACAATGGGATATTCGCTTCCCTGAGCTTTGTGGATGGTCACTGCATAGGCTAATGACAGCTCATCCAGCTCTGTCACATCATAAACCACTTTCCGCCCGTCAAAATCTACCGTCAATTCCCTCTCTTCTGTATCCACCTTGCAGATCGTCCCAATATCCCCGTTAAATACTTCTTTGTCATAATCATTTCGTATCTGCATTACCTTGTCATTCAGTCGGTACTGGGTGCCGCCCCGACGCAGGCAGATATCGGTGGGGTTCATGGCTTCCTGAAGGATCTGATTTAAGTTGACAGCGCCGCACTCTCCCCTTTGCATAGGCGTCAGCACCTGGATATCCTGAATGGGATCTACATGGTAGTATCGGGGGAGGTTTTCTTTGCAGTACTGTACCAGTGTTGCCACTGTTTCCTCATTGGTCAGCTTTTCCGCAAAGAAAAAGTCGGAATTTTTGCCGCCCCGCATATCAATGGCTTCCCCCTTATTGATCCTGTGGGCATTCATGATAATACGGCTTCCCTGGGCCTGACGGAAGATCCTGGTGAGGCGCACCACCGGGATACGCCCGGAATCGATCATATCCCGGAGCACATTTCCGGCACCTACACTTGGAAGCTGGTCAATATCTCCTACCAGAACCAGTGACATATGTTCCGGAACCGCTTTTAGCAGATTGTACATAAGCATAATGTCCACCATGGAACATTCATCCAGGATAAGCACATCTCCCTCTAAAGGCTTGTCCTCATTTTTCTGGTATCCTTCAGGTGGCTTATACTCCAGTAAGCGGTGAATGGTCTTTGCTTCCATGCCTGTTGCCTCTGCCATACGCTTTGCAGCCCGGCCTGTGGGGGCCGCCAAAAGGATCTTATAGCCAGCCATCTTATAAGCAGATATGATGCCCAGTGTGGTAGTGGTTTTTCCAGTTCCCGGCCCGCCGGTGAGTATCATAACTTTAGAAGAAATGGCTGTTTTTACCGCTTCTAACTGAATCTCATCATAGGTGATCGGGGACTGGGATACCACTTTTTCTATTGTTTTTTCTGCATCAATTTTTAAACGCTGTTCCGTAAGTAAAAGTTCCAGCAGCCGCCTTGCGCAACCGCTCTCTGAAAAATAATAAGGCGGCAGATAAATGGCTTCTTCTTCCTGGATCACGTCCTTGGTGCGAAGCATCTCATCTAAAGTGACCTCTATCTCCCCTTCTTCCACTTCCAGCAGCTCTTTTGCCTTTTTTACCAGCTGTTCCCGCTCCCCGTAGCAGTGACCATTTTCCGCCAGTTTATTTAAGGTATAAAAAATGCCACTGCGCAGGCGGACAAATTTCGTCTTGTCAATGCCCATTTTCTCCGCAATGGAATCTGCTGTTTTAAATCCAATGCCCCAGATATCATCTGCCAGGCGGTATGGATTTTCTTTTACAATGGAAATGCTTTCGCTTCCATAGGTTTTATAGATCTTGGTTGCATGGGAAGTGCTGACTTCGTTGCTTTGAAGGAACAGCATGATATTTTTGATTTCTTTCTGATCCTTCCAGCTGGTTTTGATCCGTTCTGCCCGCACTTTTCCAATTCCCGGAACTTTGGTCAGTTCTTCCGGTGTCTCATCAATGATATCCAGGGTATTTTCACCGAATTTTTCCACGATCTTTCTTGCAAAAACAGGCCCGATCCCTTTTACAAGACCGGACCCAAGATATTTTTCAATGCCATATACAGTAGCAGGAAGTGTTTCTTCAAAGCGCTCTGCGCAAAACTGCCTGCCGTATTTAGCATCCATTTTCCAGAAACCATCCAAAGACAGGACAGAACCCACATGGGTATCCGGCATGGTGCCTACTACTGTTACCAGATCACTGTAGTTTTTCACTGCGCATTTTAAAACTGTATAGCCATTTTCCTCATTTTGATATGTAATACGCTCCACCACGCAGCGCAGATGCTCCATGTGTTTTTCTCCTTGTTCTTTTCTTTTGTTGTTTGCATTGCTGTTTTTATAATTAGTCATAGTATAGCACACAAAAAATGAGCCGTCTATGCAGCTCACATTTTCTGTAAGATCCAATACCCCACTCCTAATATCCAACTCACTCCCACGCCATATAATATCACCGGCCCAGCAATGGTAAATATTTTTACGCCGATACCAAAGACCTGGCCTTCGGAGCGGAATTCTACTGCGGGGGCAGCTACGGAATTGGCAAAACCAGTGATAGGCACTAAAGCTCCGGCTCCCCCAAATTTTACCAGTTTCTGGTAAATGTTAAGACCTGTGCATAAAGCGCTTAGAAATACCAGGATAATGGAAGTCCAGGCGCCTGCCGCCTCTGCCTCAAGGCTCCAGGTATTGGTCACCCAGTTCATGATAAACTGCCCCAGAGTGCAGATCAGTCCCCCTGTTATAAAGGCTTTTCCCATAGAAGCCCACAGGTTGTGGACCGGGGTGATCTCTTTGATGTAATCTGCGTATTTTTTCTTGTCAATCTCCATATCCGTTTCCTTCCTATGATCGTATTCCCAGGATCGTATTTCCTATGATCTTGACTTTCTCTCTATCTGTTTCCATTCTCTCACCCGGCCGCCATCCGTTTCCAGAAATACAGGATAGACCCGCCGCATTTTCCCGCTGCAATGGCCACGATCAGCCATGGAAGCCCTACAGACAGCCGGATCCGTCTGGAAAATGTAGGAAGGGCTTTTAAGGTCTCTGCCAGAGACATGGCAAGACAGCCTGTAAATATTCCTACGCTGACGCCTCCTGTAAGGAGGAAGATCTGCCCCAACACCTCTCCTAAAGGCAGTCTTATCTTGTAAAGCTCCATGATATTTCCCAATATTCCCCCAAGGATGATCATATTTTCATAAAGCATGATATTCTTTTTCGTCTTCGTTTTTCCGATCAGCCGCACAAAAACTCCGATGATCGCCAGAAAGGCATACACTCCTGCTGCAATGATCCCCCCAGCGCAGAGGCCGAAAAAAAGGAGAAAGGCATTTTTAATCCACATCGATCTCTTTCTCCTTTCTTCCCTTCTGGTCGATCAGTGTTTTGCAGATATTTTCCTCATACAGACGCATTTCCACCTCTAAAGGCGTTGGGTCTGTATTCAGTTTTTTCACTGCAAAATGGTTGAAAAATACCAAAATGCCAATAGCAAGCCCTACGCTGTAGCCTGCTTCCATAAGCCCAAAGCCGTCGGGCTGCCGCCCCATGACCTGAAAATAGACCTGTCCCAGCACATCTCCTACATTTACGTCATTGTTAAAGGTCATAATGGCAAAAGCCGCCCCAAAAAAGCTGACCAGACACACAAAAATGGTTTTCAGCCATTGCCAGCACATTTCAGAAGCTTTTGGCGGCTTATAGGCAATGATAAAATCTGACTCTCCCAGATTGTTCACCTCAATGGACGGATCTAAGGCCTCTAACATCTGCACCACTTCCAGTGCGCTCATTACATATCGTCTGGCCTCTTTTTCAGGAATACTTTTCACCTTCAATGCCCGGCATTTACTTAAGAGCACCTTATCCCGGCAGGTCACTTCCCCTACATCTTTTAAAAACACATCCCGGCAGCGGATCTCCGTGATCTGGTTTAACTGTATATAGACGGCCTGGCTCTGACTGCTGCTTCCCTGGCTCATAAGGCTTCATTCCGCCCTTCTTCCTCTTCTATAAACATACTGGTCAGCGCTGCTGCAAAGGCCGGGATCCCCGTTTCCGCCATGTTATAATAGGCTGTTATATCATTTTCAACCAGTATCCCTTCTTTTTCACGGTCCGGTGCCTGCATTTTCCAGAACAGATATCCCGTTACCACACCTGCTAAGAGCAGCAGGAAAATAAGAACTACTTTCACACTTTTCATTTTCATCAGACTCACATCCTTTCAAAGCTAGAATGTGCCTTTTTTTCATTTTTATTCGTTTTTTTCTATTTACATTGATCTGCCTGTCTTTATCCTTCAAAACGCTTTCGCAGTTCTTTTAAGCACTTTTTTTCAAGACGGGACACCTGGACCTGGGACACCCCTAATACTTTGGCGGTCTCTGTCTGGGTCTGGTTATAAAAATAGCGACAGAGGATCAGCTGCTTTTCCTGAGGTTCCAGATCTTCCATGACCTTTTCCAGCGTAAGCCGGTTTAATAGCTGCTCCTGAGCCATATTTTTTTCCTCCAGCTTGTCCATTAAAATGCCCTTTTCTCCCTCTGTGGCACTTAGCGGCCTGTAAATGGACTCCACCTGGGCGCCTGCTTCTAAGGATGCCGCCACTTCTTCACTGCTGACTCCCAGTTTTCCTGCGATCTCTTCTACTGTAGGTTCCCGTCCGTAAGCTTCCCCTAACTGTTCCTTTAAGGCAAATACCTTTACAGCCAGTTCTTTTAAGGAACGGCTTACCTTGATCATGCCGTCATCCCGCAGGAATCTGCGGATCTCACCTGATATCATTGGCACCGCATAAGTAGAAAACCGCACCTGATACTCCAGGTCAAACTTGTCAATGGCCTTTAAGAGCCCGATGCTTCCGATCTGAAACAGATCTTCCTGCTCATATCCACGGCCTGCAAAGCGTTTTACAATGCTCCACACAAGACCCAGATTTTCTGTTACCAGCCGGTCCCTGGCTGTTTTATCCCCCTGGTGAGCCAATTCGATCATTTTCAGGGTCTCATCCATAGGGCTCACCTTCCAATATGCTTCTTCATGGTCACCGCCGTTCCTTTGCCCGGTTCCGACTCTACGATCACTTCATCCATAAAGGCTTCCATAAAGGAAAATCCCATGCCGGAGCGTTCTCCGGTAGTGTCCGTTGTATAAAGTGGCTCCATGGCCTTTTTCACATCCGGGATGCCTGCTCCTGTATCTGTGACACAGACGGTCAATGTTTTCTCTTCCGGATCTGCGGTCATATCCAGAAATACTTCCCCGGCCTTTTTTCCATAACCATGGATAATGGCATTGGTGACTGCCTCTGATACCGCTGTTTTTACATCCTGGGTCTCTTCTAATGTGGGATCTAAACGGCTCATAAATACCGCCGCCACTACTCTGGCAAATTCCTCGTTTTTAGAACAGCTTTCAAATTCCAGCCTTACATGCTCTTTCTGGTTTTTCTGTTCCTCTTCTCCCATTGGTATGTTCTGTTCCTTCTGTCCTTCCACTTTTCCCATCCTCCTGCTTCTATAAATTTCTCAAAGCGCTTTCACGGTCCTTAAAGCCCCGGATCAGCCGCACCAGACCGCCCATTTCAAGGATACGCAAAACTCTTGGCCCTGCGCCGTAATAAGTGACTGTACCTCTGCTGGCTGCCATCTGCTTATAGCGGTTTAAAAGAACTCCGATTCCGGAAGAGTCCATAAATTCCGTTTTTCCAAAATCGAAGATAATGCGGTTGATATAATTTTCATCTAACATCAGATCCGTGTCCCGCTTTAAATCGCGGCAGTTGTGGTGGTCCAATTCCTTTGGCATATGTATCAGTAATGTATCG
>CAVDQU010000092.1:0-11176 GCA_963611035.1 Agathobaculum sp. | reverse complement strand
GCACTCTCGCAATTCTAAAAACATTCGTAATCCGCTCATTTTTCTTCAAAAAATGGCTTCTTACTCATGTTTTTGGCGGGTCCCAAGTTCAAAAATCCTCCTGCAAGCAAGCTTGCGTCGGATTTCCGACCTTTTGACCCTGGTATCATATAATAATAATGTCGTGGTACCCTTATATTAACACCTGGAAATACCATTTGCAAGGGAAAAATACAATTTTTTTTAGTTGTTCAAAATTTTTTTGTAAAAAACTATTGCAATCTGTTTTTTTTGTGCTATTATGGAATCATAAACAACGTGAAAATGTTTTGCAGATTGTTTATTGTACAAAGTTACCATATCAAAATATGAAAGTCCGAAATTGAGGAGGTTGTTCATGGCATACACACTTGACCTGCTAGAACAGATTGCAGACGGCCTTGCAAGACAGTTCGGACCAGACTGCGAGATCGTGATCCACGACTTAAAACGCCACGACCTGGAACATTCTGTTGTACATATTAACAATGGACATGTTACCAACCGGCGTGAAGGTGACGGACCATCTAAGGTAGTTCTGGAAACCCTGCACAGGGATCCGGCTTCATTGAAAGACCATCTAGGTTATCTTACCCGTACAGCAAACGGTAAGATCTTAAAATCCAGTACGTTTTTTATCAGAAACCGTGAGGATTCTGCTGTAGATTACATTTTTTCCATCAACTACGATATCACTGGTCTGATGACCATTGACCGGTCTATCAAAGCTCTGATCAATACAGAGGATCCTGCTGATACCAAGCAGCAGCCGGAACAGATCGTACACAATGTAAACGATCTTCTGGATAACCTGATTGAACAGTCCGTAGCTTTAGTCGGAAAACCGGCGGCCCTTATGAATAAGGAAGAAAAAGTGACCGCCATCCAGTTTTTAAATGACGCAGGTGCTTTTCTTATAACAAAATCAGGAGACAAAGTTTCCAAGTATTTTGGGATTTCCAAATTTACACTGTACAGTTACATTGATGTAAACAGTCGTAAATCATCTTAAAGAACTAAAAATTTTTAAGATTCAAAAATTTTAAGGAGGATACAGTAACATGGATCAGAAGATTCTGTGGGCAGTAAACAAGATGCCTCAAACAGATGACAAAAACCTTCCAATTATGGGACTTGAGGAGATCAAAAAGGCACGTACTTTCCACGAGAGCTTTCCTCAGTACAGCGAAACACCATTAACCAAGCTGCCTAATATGGCTTCCTATTTAGGAGTTAAGGAAGTATATGTAAAGGATGAGTCTTACCGTTTTGGTCTGAACGCATTTAAGGTACTGGGCGGTTCTTTTGCAATGGCTCGTTACATCGCAAAGGAGACCGGAAAGGATGTTTCTGAACTTCCTTATTCCGTACTTACTTCCGAGCAGTTAAGAAAAGAGTTCGGACAGGCTACTTTCTTTACTGCAACAGATGGCAACCACGGCCGCGGCGTTGCATGGGCTGCTAACCGTCTTGGACAGAAGGCAGTTGTACATATGCCAAAGGGAACAACCCAGACCCGTCTTCAGAACATCGCAAAAGAAGGCGCTCAGGTAGATATCCAGGAATTAAACTATGATGACTGCGTTCGTCTGGCTGCTAAAGAAGCGGATGAAACTCCAAGAGGCGTTATTGTACAGGATACCGCATGGGATGGCTATGAAGAGATCCCGGCATGGATCATGCAGGGATACGGCACCATGGCAATGGAAGCCGGCGAACAGTTAAAGGCAGAAGGATGTGAGCGTCCTACCCACATTTTCGTACAGGCAGGCGTTGGTTCCTTAGCTGGTGCAGTTGTTGGTTACTTCTCCAACCTGTATGCTGATAACCCACCTACATTCGTAGTTGTTGAGGCAGAAGCTGCTGCATGTCTTTACAAGGGTGCTGCTGCCGGTGACGGAAATATCCGCATCGTAGACGGCGATATGCAGACCATTATGGCAGGTCTTGCATGTGGTGAACCAAACACCATTTCCTGGGACATCTTAAAGAACCATGTAAAAGTATTCATTGCTGCTCCTGACTGGGTTGCTGCAAATGGTATGCGTATGTTAGCTGCTCCTGTTAAGGGCGATGCTCCGATCACCTCCGGTGAGTCCGGTGCTGCTCCATTTGGTGCATTAGCTGCTATGATGACCATGGATGAATACAAAGATTTAAGAAATGACATTGGCTTGGATGAAAATTCCAAGGTACTGCTCTTCTCTACTGAAGGCGATACCGATCCTGATCGTTACAAGAATATTGTATGGAAAGGCCTTGACAAATAATCATTATCATTAAAAAGTGATTGCCAAATAAGAGGAGGATATTTAAAATGAATCTGGATTACGCAAAAATCAAAGAAGCTGCTCAGAATTATCAGAAAGATATGACCAAGTTCTTACGTGAGATCGTAAAGAACCCAGGCGAGAGCTGTGATGAGAAGGCTCACATCACCCGCATCGCTGAAGAAATGAAGAAGTTAGAGTTTGACAAAGTTGAGATCGACCCAATGGGCAACGTACTTGGCTACATGGGAACCGGTAAGACTCTGATCGCATTTGACGCTCATATTGATACTGTAGGTATCGGCAACAGAAACAACTGGAACTTCGATCCATACGAAGGATATGAAAACGAGACCGAGATCGGCGGCCGCGGCGTATCTGACCAGTGCGGCGGTCTTGTATCTGCTGTTTACGGCGCTAAGATCATGAAGGACTTAGGAATGCTGTCTGACAAGTACACTGTATTAGTAACCGGTACTGTTCAGGAAGAGGACTGTGACGGTCTGTGCTGGCAGTACATCATCAACGAAGATAAGGTCCGTCCAGAATTCGTAGTTTCCACAGAGCCAACTGACGGCGGTATCTACCGTGGACAGAGAGGACGTATGGAGATCCGTATCGATGTTAAGGGCGTTTCCTGTCATGGTTCTGCTCCAGAGCGTGGTGACAACGCAATCTACAAGATGGCTGACATCCTTCAGGACGTTCGTGCTCTGAATGAGAACGACGCAGCTGATGACAAGGAAGTTAAGGGTCTTGTTAAGATGTTAGACAAGAAGTACAACCCAGAGTGGGAAGAGGCTAACTTCCTTGGACGCGGTACTGTAACTGTATCAGAGATTTTCTTCACCTCCCCAAGCCGTTGTGCAGTTGCTGACTCCTGTGCAGTATCTCTTGACCGTCGTATGACCGCTGGAGAAACATGGGAAAGCTGCTTAGACGAGATCCGTGCTCTTCCAGCTGTTAAGAAGTACGGCGATGACGTTAAGGTTTCCATGTACGAATACAACCGTCCATCCTACACCAACCTGGTATATCCGATCGAGTGCTACTTCCCAACATGGGTAATCCCGAAGGATCATGAAGTAACCAAGGCTCTGGAGGAAGCTTACCACAACCTGTACGGTGAGCAGAGGATCGGTGCTGAAGAGACTCTGGCTATGAGAACCGCTCGTCCTCTGACTGATAAGTGGACCTTCTCTACCAACGGCGTATCCATTATGGGACGTAACGGAATTCCTTGCATCGGCTTTGGACCTGGTGCTGAGGCTCAGGCTCATGCTCCGAACGAGAAGACCTGGAAGCAGGATCTGGTAACCTGTGCAGCTGTATATGCAACTCTTCCAACTATTTACTGCAAGTAATCAACTGATTTAAGCCAGTCTGCGTAGCCCTTCGGGGCTGCGTTTCCATCAAGAACTGTTTAAAAAACGATTTTAGATCAATCCATTAAACCTACATATTAAAAGGAGAATTGAATCATGAAAACATTACAGGATTACATTGACAAGCTGAAAGCATTAAACTTCAAAGAAATGTACGAAGGCGATTTCTTCCTGACCTGGGAGAAGACAGATGACGAGCTGGAAGCTGTCTGGACTGTTGCTGATGCTCTCCGTTACATGAGAGAAAACAATATTTCTACAAAGGTATTTGAGAGCGGCCTGGGTATCTCCTTATTCCGCGATAACTCTACCCGTACCCGTTTCTCTTTTGCTTCTGCATGTAATCTGCTTGGTCTGGAAGTTCAGGATCTGGACGAAGGCAAGTCTCAGGTTGCCCATGGCGAAACTGTACGTGAAACAGCTAACATGATCTCTTTCATGGCTGATGTTATCGGTATCCGCGATGACATGTACATCGGCAAGGGCAACGCTTACATGCACGAGGTTGTTGATTCTGTAACCCAGGGCTACGAAGATGGTATCCTGGAGCAGAAGCCAACCTTAGTAAACTTACAGTGCGATATCGACCATCCAACCCAGTGTATGGCTGATATGCTCCACATCATCCATGAGTTCGGCGGCGTAGAGAACTTAAAGGGCAAAAAGCTGGCTATGACATGGGCTTACTCTCCTTCCTACGGCAAGCCATTATCCGTTCCTCAGGGCGTTATCGGTCTGATGACACGTATGGGTATGGAAGTTGTTCTGGCTCATCCAGAAGGCTACGAAGTAATGCCGGAAGTTGAAGAAGTTGCTAAGAAGAACGCTGAGAAGTCCGGCGGTTCCTTCCGTGTATCTCATGACATGGCTGACGCATTCAAGGATGCTGATATCGTTTATCCAAAGAGCTGGGCTCCATTTGCAGCTATGGAAAAGAGAACCAACCTGTATGCTGAAGGCGATACCGATGGTATCAAGGCTCTTGAGAAAGAACTGTTAGCTCAGAACGCAGAGCACAAAGACTGGTGCTGTACAGAAGAGCTGATGAAGACAACCAAGGACGGAAAGGCTCTGTACCTGCACTGCTTACCAGCTGATATCAGCGGCGTAAGCTGCAAGGACGGCGAGGTTGAAGCTTCTGTATTCGATCGTTACCGTGATCCTCTGTACAAAGAGGCAAGCTACAAGCCATACGTTATCGCAGCTATGATCATGCTGGCTAAGTTCGCTGATCCTGCTGATATCTTAAAGAAACTGGAAGAAAAAGGAACTCCAAGAGTATTCAAATAAAATCTAGTTAAAAGATAGGTGTTTCTGAGCTGCCGGACCGGAGCGCGTCGTAAATGGCTTTCTGTCAGACGCACTCTGGGTTCGTCAGCTCTTTTTTTAGTAAAAGGGGTAATTAACAATGGAAAATAAGAAGAAAAAACGTATCGTCATTGCTTTAGGAGGCAATGCTTTGGGAAATACTCTTCCAGAGCAGATGAAAGCAGTGAAGATCACAGCAAAAGCCATCGTTGACCTGATCGAGGAAGGCTGCGAAGTCATCGTAGCTCACGGAAATGGTCCTCAGGTTGGCATGATCAACAACGCTATGGCTGCATTAAGCCGCGAAGACGCAAATCAGCCTAACACTCCTCTCTCTGTCTGTGTTGCAATGAGCCAGGCATACATCGGCTATGACTTACAGAACGCTTTAAGAGAAGAGCTTTACAACCGCGATATTTATGATATTCCGGTGGCTACCATGATCACTCAGGTCCGTGTAGACGCAGATGATCCTGCATTTGATACTCCTTCCAAGCCGATCGGTCATTTTATGACAAAAGAACAGGCTAAACTGGCAGAAGAAAAGTACGGATATATTATGAAAGAAGACGCTGGAAGAGGCTACCGCCGTGTAGTTGCTTCTCCAAAGCCGGCTGAGATCGTTGAGATCGGCGCTATCCACTCCTTAGTTGACTCAGGTCAGTTAGTAATTGCCTGCGGCGGCGGCGGTATTCCTGTTACTAGACAGGGCAACCACTTAAAGGGCGCAAGCGCTGTTATTGATAAAGACTTCGCAAGCGAGCTGTTAGCAGAAGATCTGAATGCAGATTTCCTCATTATCCTCACTGCTGTTGAAAAAGTTGCTATTAACTTCGGAAAGCCGGAAGAAAAATGGCTGGATGACCTTGATACAGAGGAAGCCAGAAAGTTTATTAAAGAAGGACATTTCGCTCCTGGTTCTATGCTTCCAAAAGTTCAGGCTGCTGTTAAATTTGCTGAATCAAAACCAGGACGCACTGCGCTCATTACGCTGTTGGAGAAAGCAAAAGACGGTATTCAGGGCAAAACCGGTACCCATATTCACTTATCATAAACGAGGGGGTTACATATGAATACAACTAATAAAGCAGGATCTTTATTTGAATTAGATGGTGTGCCGAAACTAAGTCAGGCATTTCCTCTGGCTTTACAGCACGTTGTTGCAATGATCGTAGGCTGTGTCACACCTGCTATCATTATCTCCGGTGCAGCCGGTCTTGAAACAGCAGACCGCGTACTGCTGATACAGGCATCCTTAGTTGTATCTGCACTTGCTACTCTCCTGCAACTTTTTCCTATCGGCAAAAAAACAGGCTTCCATTTAGGGGCCGGTCTCCCCGTTATCCTTGGTGTGAGTTTTGCCTATGTGCCAAGTATGCAGGCCATTGCCGATCAAGGCGGTATTCCGGCGATTCTGGGTGCCCAGATCGTAGGCGGTGTCTGTGCTATCCTTGTAGGACTGACGATCAAAAAGATCCGTAAGTTCTTCCCCCCTTTAATTGCAGGTACCGTAGTTTTCACCATCGGCCTTTCCCTTTACCCAACTGCTATCAACTATATGGCTGGCGGTACAGGAAGCGCTACCTATGGTTCCTGGCAGAACTGGCTGGTAGCCATCTTTACACTGGTAGTTGTTACTGGTTTGAATCATTTTGCAAAAGGTTTTTTAAAACTGGCATCTATCCTCATCGGTATGATCGCCGGATATATCTTTTCCAGCTTCTTTGGCATGGTAAGTTTCTCCAACGTAGCTCAGGCTGGTGCCTTCCAGCTTCCTCAGATCCTGCATTTCGGCGTTACTTTTGAACCGTCTGCATGTATCGCCTTAGGACTGCTGTTTGTCATCAACTCTGTACAGGCCATTGGTGACTTCTCCGCTACTACTTCCGGCGGTTTAGACCGTGAGCCTACTACCAATGAGCTTCAGGGCGCGATCCTTGGATACGGCGTTTCCAATATGATCGGCGCATGTTTAGGATGTCTTCCTACTGCAACTTACAGCCAGAACGTTGGTATCGTTGCTACTACAAAGGTTGTAAACCGAGTTACACTTGGTCTTGCAGCTGTGATCATCTTCATCGCAGGTGTATTCCCTAAGTTCTCTGCTCTTTTAACAACCATTCCATATGCGGTACTGGGCGGTGCAACCGTTTCTGTATTCGCATCCATCGCCATGACCGGTATGAAACTGGTTATGACAGAAGATATGAACTACCGCAACACCTCTATCGTAGGTCTTGCAGCAGCTCTTGGTATGGGTGTTTCCCAGGCGTCTGCGTCCCTTTCCGCATTCCCTGCATGGGTAACAACTATTTTCGGAAAATCTCCGGTAGTTATCGCTACATTAGTAGCTATTATCCTGAATGTAACACTTCCAAGAGATAAAAAAGCTAATTCTTAAGTTTTTTCTATCCTTAAAAGAGGGATGTCAGCGGACATCCCTCTTTTAGTTTATGTATCTGCTAATGTTTTTCTCTTGTACCATTCATTCCATCTCAAAGTTTACGCTCACCTGGGCTTCAATGGATACTTCTCCCGGCATAACCCCCATACCTGCATCTGCGTCTTCCGTTACTGCCATCATCTGCTTGGCAGATGCACTTGTTGTATTATACCTTGCGTAAGGATAATAACCATCTTCCGATATATTCACTGCCTTCACAACCGTCATTCCTGCTGCCTCTGCCATGGCATCTGCCTTGCTTCTTGCCATTTCCACAGCTTTTTTCAAGGCTTCCTGGTATTTCTCATCATAGTCACTGCAAAGATACTGAACCGAATCCAGTTCATTGACACCGGAAGCTACGGAATCTGTAATGATCTTTCCTGCATTTTCCACCGGAATATCAGAGACAGTGATGCTGGTATTCATCTGATACCCCGTGATCTTCTGCTTCCCTGAATTCCAGTCATAAATAGGGCTCATGCCATAATCAGAAGTCTGAATGGACTTTTCTTCCACTCCCAGCCCTTTTAACGTCTCTAAGGTCTGATTTACATTCTTTGCATTCTCTTCCTGGCATGCCTGGGCTGTAGCTGCCTGTGTGTATACACTGTACCGGATCTGGGCTATATCCGGCACAGCCTTTACTTCTTCCATTCCGCTTACAGTAATGCGGTTGTCACTGCTGTCCCCCTGCTGCACCTTTACTGTATCTGGGATCTGCACACTGGTACTGCAGCCCCAAAGTCCGGTTGCCGATAAGGCAAACGCTGCTGCCAGTGCTATATTTCTGTAGTTTTTCTTCATAATATGTTTCCTCCTTCTTTATCAATGTTCTCTCAGAATCTTTCCTTGCAATCACGTTTCCTGTTTTCTTTCATAATTCTATTCTAGCAGATTAAAATTAAATTTGTTTTCTTTTCTCTTAATAATAGCTTGCCTGTTTATTACAAATAAGTATAAATAATTCTCCCCTCAGTGCTATTGACATAAAAGGCTGAAAATGATATGATATCCAAAGTAGCATTTCTTCGTTGGCCTACCAGATAAACAAAAACTGAGTATTCCATTCAGGGGTTGTACTGGTTTCGACGGGGGTCATGCAGCTGGTGAAGCTATCCCCATGCGATGGGTTAAATGGCAAAATTAAAAATAAACGCTAACGACGAATTAGCATACGCTGCCTAATGGCAGCTGTCAGACTTAAGGCACCTACACTTTAAGACCCTGGCATCGACTATGTAGGAAACGACACATGCAAAGCTTTGCGCATGCGGGCGTATTATGAAGCTACTAAAACCGTCAGAGTGTTTCTTCCCGGGCGGCAGAGGGAATGTCAAATAAGGAACTATGATAGTAGAAGAACAGGGAATTGATTTTCGGACAGGGGTTCGATTCCCCTCAGCTCCACTAAGAAAACCGCGCAAATACGCGGTTTTTTGTTTTTCTGATCTTATTCGTGTTGCATTTCGTGTTGCATATTTTTTCTATTTTGCCAGCCTTGGATACTGCAGCGCCCCATCCTCTTCCGGCGTAAGCACCACTGGTTCCGTAGCCATGCGCCCCTCTTCATCCATGTAATACCATTTCCCACTGATGGTCTGAAGCCCTTTCACCATAGCACCATCACTTCCCAGATAATACCAATGTCCCTTATATTGATACCACACATTATGGGCCATCATTCCATCGCCATCGAACCAGTACCAGAGATTCCCATCTTTATACCATCCATTGGTAACATAATTTCCCGAACCATCTTTCAGATAAAACCTCCAGCCACCATTCTCCTTCTGCCATCCCACTTTTACTGGTTCTGTTATCCATGTTTTCATAAAATTTTCCGGAGTCTTATATTGTCTGATCAATGGTGCCGGAGTACATCCCCAGTCAGGCAGATACAGATGGGGCTTATCCACGATACTGGCCCAGTCTCCGCCCCAGGCAAGACCAAGCTTTTTTCCAATCTCTGCCGCCTTCTTGAAATGTCCTTTACTGTCATTATAGGCATCATCTGCTATCTTTCCATCTCCATCCACATCCATTTTCAGGTAAAAATCAAAGGCAATCCCCCATTGGTGCTGTGACCGGTAGGAACTGCCTTTTGCATTGGTTACGATATTTCCTGGTTTTGTACGGCCTTTGGCGTACAAAGCGTCCTGCTCCGCCGCTGTACGCAGTGTCTCAGAAATGGCAACATTAATGCCCTCTGTCTTACAGGCGGCGATCCACTGTGCTGCTATCTTCTGCAGCCGCGGATGGCACAATGCAATGTCTCTCATACGCGCATCACCTCCTTATTTTTTCCCCACCTGCTTGATCACCTGATTCACTCCTGTTGACGCAAGCCCTGAAACAATACCGATAGCCGCTGCATTGATCACATCACCAGCTGGAAACTCTGGTATCAGATACATACCTGCAACACCCAAAATTCCTCCTGTTACGCCACAAACTACCGGTATCAACTCATCCTTAACTTTTTTAGTTGTCTTGCATGCCATTCCACCTAAATAGCAGATTACCGTGATCGCCGCCACGCCTGCAATCCCAAAATCCATATCCGCTTCCTCCCTTTCCAGACAATCCTTATGAGGTCATGCCATCATTGTCCTCATAATTTATGATATGCTGGAACTTGGAAAAAGGACCTGGCAAAAATAAACCCGGAGATCCATCAAACAACGGATCTCCGGGCCATATTTTTAAATCACTGTCTGGTATTTACTTTTAGCTTCTTAATTCAATTCCATAAGCCTTATTTAACTGCTTTAAGATCTTCTTTACATATCCGTCTACTGTATCAGCCTGGAATGCTTCTTCCTTTGGTGTGAACAGTACAGTAAATGCCATGGATTTCTTGTCATCTGCGATCTGCTTGCCTTCGTATACGTCAAAGAGTGTTACGTCCTTAACATAGGAGCTTGCCTGGTAGATGCACTCTTCTACCTGTCCGCAGGTAATATCCTTATCCATTACCAGTGCCAGGTCACGCTTCTCCTCTGGGAACTTTGGAAGTGGCTCAAATACAGGTGCTTTGCCATACCATTTCTCCAGAGCCTGCATATTGATCTCCAGAACATAGGCATCTTCACGCATTGCCTCTGCCTTCATGATCTCATATTTAACCTGTCCCAGATAACCGATCACTTCGCTTTCGCAAAGGATAGCAGCGGTTCTGTATGGATGCAGGAATGGCTTTTCGGTTCTTTCATAAGTAAAGGTCAGATGAAGCACATCTGCTACTGTCTCAGCCATGCCCTTTAAAGCGAAGAAGGACTCGTCCTTACCAAAAGCACCGATGCACAAAGTTTCACGCTCATTTGGATACTCGGTCAATGGAAGAGACTTTGGAATAAATGCATTTCCGATCTCGAAAATACGTCCCTCAAAAATACCTCTCTTCTGGTTACGGCCCATTGCGTGGATCATCTGAGGAGCCAGAGTGGTTCTCATCAGGGAAAGATCCTCGTTGATCGGGTTCACGATACGGATCGCCTTGCGCTCAACGGCATCCTCAGGGAATTCCATTTCATCTAAGTCAGCAGGTGAGAAGAAGGAGTAATGCATTCCCTCAAATGCGCCTACGCTGCAGAGAGCTTTTTTAACCTTTAAAATGGTCTTCTGACGGGTATTAGTTCCGCCGATGGTTACCTTTGCAGTTGGAAGGAAGGTAGACTTAATATGGTCATATCCGTACATACGGATCACTTCTTCTGCTACATCTGGGTAATCTTCCATATCTTCACGGT
>CAVDQU010000091.1:0-11316 GCA_963611035.1 Agathobaculum sp. | reverse complement strand
GGTAAGTCCTTTGGTTCTACTAAGTCCGGAATTGCTCCATTCTATTCTGATAAATATGCAAAGATCGGCTTTCAGGTAAGCGAACTTTTTGATGATGATCTGTTAAAGGAAAAAACAGAGAGAGTATGCGAGATCAAGAATGTTATGCTTGAGCACCTGTACCACAAGCCTTTATTAGATCCAAAGGAACTGTACGATGAGTTAGTAAGCTACCGTGAAATGATCCGTCCATATGTATGCGATGTATCTGCTTACCTTCACAATGCATTGAAAGAGGGCAAGAAAATCCTGTTAGAGGGACAGTTAGGCTCCTTGAAGGACCCAGATCACGGAATCTATCCAATGGTAACTTCTTCCTCTACACTGGCTGCATACGGCGCTATCGGCGCAGGTATCCCACCATATGAGATCAAGGACATTACCACTGTTGTTAAGGCATATTCCAGCGCAGTTGGCGCAGGCGCATTCGTAAGCGAGATCTTCGGCGATGAAGCAGAAGAGTTAAGAAACCGCGGCGGTGACGGCGGCGAGTACGGTGCTACTACCGGACGTCCTAGAAGAGTAGGCTGGTTCGATGCAGTTGCTACCAGATACGGCTGCCGTATCCAGGGCGCTACAGAAGTAGCTTTCACTGTACTGGATGTACTTGGCTACTTAGATGAGATCCCGGTTTGCATTGGCTATGAGATCGACGGCGAAGTTACCAGAGACTTCCCAACTACTGCAAAGCTTGAAAAGGCTAAACCAGTATTTACCAAGCTGCCAGGCTGGAAGACCGATATCCGCGGAATCAAGAAGTACGAAGATCTTCCTGAGAACTGCCGCAAGTACATCGAGTTTGTAGAAAAAGAGATCGAAGTACCGATCAAGTTAGTATCCAATGGCCCAAGCCGTGAGGACATTATTCTCAAGTAAGAATGATATGTTTTCGCGCGACAGCGCGGGGACCTGAGTCTAAGTGAATCCATACTAAAGACAGTTGCCTGTATGATCGCAGGCAGCTGTTTTTGGATTTAAAAGGTACATAAAAAGGCGCATCCTGATCAAAAAGATGCGCCTGCTTATGTTTTGTTCTATTTTTTATTATCGCTATCCTCATTCGGTTCATCACGCTTTAACACACGCGTCATCAGTCCCATTGCGTAAAACAGTACGGAAATAAACACAATAGAGAAGATAACGGCCATCAGCTGATTGGCCGGAGCGCCGGTTATAGCCAGTACAATGGCGGCGATAAAAAGACCAGCCAGAAGTATTACCATAAGGGCCGCTAAAATTCTTTTTAATTTCTTCATGAAGTTTTCTACTCCTTAATGCTTTTCGGGATTTTTCGGTATTTCCCAAAGCTTATCACTCAGCCAGTTCCTCCCATTTTTCATAGAGAGTTTCTAACTCTTCCTGAATGGCTTCTTTTTCTTTGTTTAATTCCATCAGGCGGGAAACATCTGTATAAACCTCTTCCTGGGAGAGCAGCTCATCGATCTCTCCATCCCGTGTTTCTAATTCGTGGATCTTATCTTCCGTCTTTTTCAACTCATTCTGGCGTTTCCTGAGACGGGCCTGTTCTTCTTTCTGGGATTTCCAGTCCATTTTTCCAGTGGCAGAAGAGTCGGAAGCGGAGCCGGTTCCTGCAGCCTGGAAAGCTGCCGCCTGAACAGGATTTCCAGAAGCGTTCTGGCTGTTAGCAGCATTACTTACACGGCTGTTTCCGGCCTCAGCTGCCTGTCTTGCGGCAAATGCAGCTTCTACATCTTCTTTTTTCTCCAGATAATAGTCATAGTTACCGATATAGTTGATAAATGAACCATTTGTCAGATCCAGGATACGGGTAGCAGTGCGGTTGATAAAATAACGGTCATGGGATACATATAATACAGTTCCTGTATAGCGGTTTAAAGCACTTTCCAGGATCTCCTTGGAAGTAATGTCCAAATGGTTGGTAGGCTCGTCCAGAAGCAGGAAATTGGCATCTGAAAGCATTAACTTTGCCAGGGAAACACGGCCCCGTTCGCCGCCGCTCAGATCACGGATCAGCTTAAATACGTCATCACCTGTAAATAAAAAAGCAGCCAGTGTATTGCGGATCTGGGTGTTATTCATATTTGGATAAGTGTCCTGGATCTCCTGGAATAAGGTCTTATCCATGTGCAGCACCTGGTGCTCCTGATCGTAATAGCCAATATGCACTTTGGAACCTAAACGGATCTGCCCGGAATCAGCAGGGATAATGCCGTTGATGATCTTTAAAAGAGTGGTCTTTCCCGTACCATTATTTCCAATAATAGCAACCCGTTCCCCACGCTTGATCTCAAAATCAACGTTTGTAAATAAGGTTTGTGTATCAAAAGACTTGCTTAAGTCTGTGACAGTCAGTACATCATTTCCACTGACTACATCCGGCTCTAAACGGATGTCCATGGAATCATTTGCCTGGGTAGGCTTCTCTAACCGCTCGATCTTATCTAACATCTTTTCACGGCTTTCTGCACGTTTAATGGACTTTTCACGGTTGAATGATTTTAATTTGGCAATAACAGCCTCCTGGTGGCGGATCTCCTGCTGCTGGTTTAAATAAGCGCGGATGGCAGCGTCACGGAGCATGGCCTTTTTATCACTGTAGGCAGAATAATTGCCGGAAAATACAGTACAGTGGCCCATATCCAGTTCAATGATCTTTGTTACCACACGGTCCAGGAAATAGCGGTCATGGGCTACGATGATCACAGCCCCACTGTAGTTTCTCAGATAAGTTTCCAGCCATGCGATAGACTCCATATCCAGATGGTTGGTAGGCTCGTCTAGAAGCAGGATATCCGGTTTGGTAAGCAGCAGCTTGCCTAAGGAAACGCGGGTCTTCTGACCGCCGGAAAGGGCAGTGATAGGCTTTGAAAATTCATCTTCTGTAAATCCAAGTCCCTTTAAAACACCAATGATCTCACTTTGGTAAGAGTAGCCGTCTGCCATTTCAAATTCATGGTTTAAACGGCTGTATTCAGAAAGCTTGGCCTCTAACTCATCGCCGGAAGCGGATTTCATTTCCAGTTCCAGGCTGCGGATGCGCGCCTCCATCTGGATCACCGGCTTTTTTACCTCTAAAAGAGCATCGTAAATGGTCTCGGCTCCCTCTAAGTCCTGGTGTTGGGCCAGATAACCGATAGAAGAGCCTTTCGCCCAGGTAACAACACCGTCATCAGCGGCCAGTTTTCCAATGAGCACCTTTAAAAGAGTGGACTTGCCGGCACCGTTGATGCCTACGATGGCCGCTTTTTCATGGTCTTCTATATGAAAAGAAACCTGCTTTAAAATGTCATTTTCCCCAAATGACTTGCAGATATTGCTGCAGGATAATATCATGATAAACTCCTTAAAAACGTAGTAAAAATATAGTGAAAATGTAGCATTTACCGGCAAAAACAGCCAGTTTGCACCAAACAGTATAATATAGGAAAATAATTTTTTCAAGAACATACTGAAAACAGATTTGACATTTATTTAACGTCTGATTATAATGGATACTAGAGTAATCATACCCCCATAGTGTCAGCAAGGACATTTATAACGCAAGGGGGAGAATCATATACAAGAAGGAGAGGGTTAAAATGGAACGCAAAGAGATATCAAAAGCAGTAATTTCCAGACTGCCCAGATATTATCGCTACCTTGGTGAGCTGATCGAAGAAGGTGTAGAGCGCATTTCTTCCAACGAACTGAGCAGCAGAATGAAGGTAACGGCGTCTCAGATCCGTCAGGACCTTAATAATTTCGGTGGCTTTGGCCAGCAGGGATACGGATATAATGTAAAGTATCTTTATTCAGAGATCGCAAAGATCCTTGGCATTGACCGTCAGCACAATGTGATCATCATTGGCGCAGGTAATCTGGGACAGGCCATTGCCAACTATACGAACTTTGAGCGGAGAGGATTTGTTATCAGAGGTATGTTTGATATCAATCCAAAGCTGATCGGACTGGTGATCCGCGGCATTGAAATCCGTTCTGTAGATGATCTGGAAACCTTTATCAAAGAAAACAACATCCAGATCGCAGCACTTACCATTCCAAAAACAAAGGCACCGGAGATCGCTGACCGTCTGATCAAGGCCGGCATCAAGGCAATCTGGAACTTTGCCCACACAGATCTGGTAGTGCCTGATGATGTAGTAGTAGAGAACGTACACTTATCAGAGAGCCTGATGCGTCTGTCTTACCGTGTATGCAACATGCAGGAAAAGGCAAATACAGAGGATACGAAAAAAGAATAAAAAGAGAGTAAACGTGATGATACTGGGAGTAGGAACGGATCTGGTAGAAATTGACCGTATGAGAAAGGCCTGCGAAAAAGAACATTTTGTGTCACGCACATTTACAGAGGCGGAAAGCCGGCAAGCAGGAGGATCTGCCTCTAAGCTTGCCGGCTCTTTTGCTGTAAAAGAGGCAGTGGCGAAAGTGTTCGGAACAGGTTTTCGCACCTTTATGCCTGAGGATATCGAGGTTTTGCGGGATGAACTGGGCAAGCCCTATGTGCGCCTTTACGGCGGGGCTTTAAAGCAATTTGAAGAAATGGGAATGGAGCAGATCCATGTTTCTATTTCCAATACAAATGGACTGGCAATGGCTTTTGCAGTAGGAGAAGGGAAAGGATCACAGGAAAAATGAGGACTCTTTTGTCAGGAAGAAGAATGAAGGCAACAGATGCCAAAACCATACAGGAGATCGGCATTCCGTCCATGGTGCTAATGGAACGGGCGGCTATGGAAGTGGCTGCGCAGGCGGAAAAAGCAGCAAAAAAAGATAAGTATGTCTGGTCTGTATGCGGCAGCGGAAATAACGGCGCTGACGGCGTTGCAGCTGCCAGAATGCTCCATTTAAAAGGTTATCCTGTATGTGTTTATATGGCTGGGGATGAAAACAGGGGAACCCAGGAGTTAAAAACACAGCTTTCTATTGCCAGGAAACTGGGAATCTCTGTAAAACCATGGCAGGAAATAGAAACAGATAAGAAAGAAAAGCATTGCGGCGTTATCATTGACGCTGTATTTGGCGTAGGCCTTGGCCGCCCGGTAGAGGGAAATTATAAAAGATGTCTGGATGAATTAAACCAGATACGGGAGCAGGAGCATGCCTTCTGTGTGGCAGTAGATATCCCTTCCGGCGTCCATGCAGACACAGGTGCTGTTATGGGAACAGCGTTAAAAGCAGATGTGACAGTGACTTTTGGCTGGGAAAAAATGGGAACTGCCCTTTATCCAGGAAGAAGCTATGCAGGAAAGGTGCTGGTAGAAGATATTGGTTTTCCGGAAATGGCTTTAGAAGGTGAAGAGGAAGAAGGCGGCAGACCAGAACGGGCTTTCGCTTATGAAAGAAAAGATCTTTGCCGTATCCCTGAAAGAAAAGCGGACTCCAATAAAGGAACCTTTGGAAAAGTACTGATCGCAGCAGGAAGCGCCGGTATGTGCGGAGCTGCCTATTTAAGCGCTCTTACTGCCTACAGAGCAGGTGCCGGGCTGGTAAAGATACTTACAGTGGAAGAAAACCGCCCGATCCTTCAGGGACTGCTTCCAGAAGCCATCATGGTAACTTATACACCGGATCAGCTCCTTCAGGGCCGTGAAGAGTTTAAAGAAATGATCGAAGAGCAGATGAAGTGGGCCAGCGTTGTGGTTTTAGGACCGGGGCTTGGAAGTGAGCCTTATGTGGAGTATCTGGTAGAGGATATCCTTACCAGCGCCTATGTGCCGGTGATCCTGGATGCAGACGGTTTAAATACCGTTGCATCTCATCCTTATCTGACTTCTTATTATACGGAAAATATTATTATCACCCCTCACCTTGGAGAAATGGCCAAACTGACAGGTCAGACCATTAGCCAGTTAAAAGAAGATCTGGTAGGAGCTGCAAGCGCTTATGCATCTCGATATGGAGTTACCTGTGTGTTAAAGGATGCAGCTACGGTAGTGGCAGGTCAGGAAGGCGGTCTGTACATTAATACAAGCGGCTGCAGTGCCATGGCAAAGGCCGGTTCCGGAGATGTGCTTACCGGTACCATTGCCGGACTTTTAGCTATCGGAATGGAGGAGGAAGAAGCAGCCCGCATGGGCGTCTATGTCCACGGTCTGGCAGGAGTAAAGGCAGCCGGGGCTGGAAGCCACAGTCTGCTGGCTACAGAATTATCCCAGGCAGTAGGCAATGTTATGGATGAGGCGGTAAGACATAATGAGTAAACAGATAAAAAATGTTTGTGAAAATGGGGTTAATGCTCAGGAAACCTTCTTGAAAAATGCGGCGTATGGTGTATAATTAAGGCTTAGCGCACTTTTTTAATATGGCATCAATATGCCGGGAGGAAATAAAATATATATGAGACCTTACAGCAGAGTATATGCAACAGTGGATCTGGATGCTGTTGCTTCTAATATGAGATCCATGAGGGACAATCTGCCTGCATCCACCCTGATCATGGGTTCGGTAAAAGCAGACGGATACGGCCACGGAAGTGTTCCTGTAGCCAAAGCCATTGAACCTTATGTATATGGATATGCAGTAGCTACTATAGATGAAGGCATTATCCTTCGCAGACATGGGATCAATAAGACCATTCTTATCCTTGGTGTGACCCATGAGTCCCGCTATGAGGATCTGCTGCGTTATGATATCCGCACCGCCATGTTCCAGTATGAAAAGGCAAAAAAACTGTCAGACCTGGCTGTAAAGCAGGGGAAAAAGGCAGTGATCCATCTGGCACTGGATACTGGTATGAGCCGGATCGGCATGAAGCCGGACAGAGAACATGCAAAAGAGGCAGCAGCCATTGCAGCTTTAGACGGCATTGAAGTAGAAGGCCTGTTTACTCATTTTGCAAGAGCGGATGAAACAGATAAATCTGCTTATGAAGAGCAGTACCGCCGTTATAAAGAGTTTTTAGGCTATCTTAAGGAACTGGGAGTGCAGATCCCAATCCGTCACTGCTCCAACAGCGCAGGCATTGTGGAGTCCTTAGAGTCCAACCAGATGGATATGGTAAGAGCAGGCATTGCTATTTATGGCATGTATCCTTCTGACGAGGTAGATCACGAAAGCGTAAAACTGACGCCTGCCATGGAGATCAAAAGCTGCATTACCTATATCAAGGAGATCGAAGCCGGAACAGCAGTCAGCTACGGCGGCACTTTTGTGGCAGACCACACCATGAAAGTGGCAACCATTCCTGTAGGTTATGGAGACGGCTATGTCCGTTCCCTTTCTGGAAAAGGGGATGTGCTGATCCGGGGAAAGAGAGCAGCTATCTTAGGCCGTATCTGCATGGACCAGTTTATGGTGGATGTAACGGATATCCCGGATGTGCAGGAAGATGATGAAGTTACTCTTTTAGGAAAAAACGGGGATGAATGCATCACCATGGAAGAACTGGCAGAAAAGTCCGGCGGTTTCCACTATGAAATGATCTGCGATATCGGAAAACGCGTGCCCAGAGTTTATTTAAAAGACGGAAAAGTGGTTGGAACCAAAGATTACTTTGATGATGTATTTAAAGGATTTGAGTAATTAGAGATCCATCATTCACCATAAATTTGTGATATATGGGATAGACAGGCTCCAGGGAGCTATCTCCCTCATATGATAACAGTAGTGTATACATTTAAAAAATGTGTCAATACTAAGGTTAAGAATATGACGGAGAGTGAAGAATGTGATCATCAGACGCGGAGATATTTATTACGCAGATCTAAGACCTGTAGTCGGGTCTGAACAGGGCGGTGTGCGGCCGGTGCTTATCATCCAGAATGATGTAGGAAACCGGCACAGTCCAACGGTGATCTGCGCGGCGATAACATCCAGGATGAACAAGGCGAAGCTGCCTACCCATGTAGAATTAAACAGAGGAAGCTGTGACATGATACGGGATTCCGTGATCCTTTTAGAGCAGGTCAGGACCATTGACAAGCAGAGATTGAAGGAAAAAATATGTCACATTGACGGAGAACTGCTGCAGAAGGTAAATGAGGCGTTAAGGATAAGTCTGGAACTGCATACATAGGCTGTAAACGCACAGTCCTGCTTTTCCAGGCTGTTCTTATGTAAAAACAACAGATAATGGAGATAAAAATGGGAGGAATATTAAAAAGTACCTGGGAAATGCTGCATGATGGGCGTTTCTTAAAAAAGGCACTTATGATCGCGTGCCCGGTGGCACTGCAGGGAATGTTAAATACCATTGTAAACATGGTGGACACCCTTATGATCGGAGGACTGGGATCTACGGCCATTGCAGCCGTTGGTCTTGCAAATAAAGTGTTTTTCGTGTTTTCACTGCTGGTTTTCGGGATCGTCAGCGGCGGTGGTATTTTAGCAGCCCAGTTTTGGGGCAGCGGTGATGTGAAAAATATCAGGAAAGTGTTAGGTCTTTGCGTGATGCTTGCCATGGCGGGAGCATTATTTTTTGTGGTACCGGCTCTTACCAGTCCTAAAATGGTCATGAGGATCTTTACTACCAGCGAAGGAAGTATTGAACTGGGGGCAAAATATCTTCGGATCGCAGCTTTGAGCTATCCTTTTATTGCTCTTACCAATGTATATGTGGCAATGCTCCGGGCCACCAATAAAGTAGTATTTCCGGTGATCTGCAGTTGTATTGCCATTGGTATCAATATCTGCTTAAACTATGTGCTGATCTTCGGAAAATTCGGCGCTCCGGCTATGGGCGTTGCAGGTGCGGCCTGCGCTACTCTGGTTGCAAGATGCATTGAACTGACACTGGTGCTGGGCTATGTATATGGAAAGAAACTTTCCTTAGCCTGCGGGCCAAAGGGGATGTTTGGCTGGTCAAAAACATTTATTTTCCGTTTTATAGAAACATCTGCCCCGGTCATTGCAAATGAGTTTATGTGGGGATTGGGAACTACCATGTATTCCCTGGCATACGGACGTATGAGCGATGACGCAGTGGCAGCTATTACCATTGCAACCACCATTCAGGACATTGCGGTGGTATTGTTCCAGGGCTTAAGCGCAGCTACAGCGGTTATCCTTGGAAATGAGCTTGGCGCAGGAAAGTTAAAGCGGGCGGAAAAATATGCCACCCAGTTTTTTGTCCTGCAGTTTATTGTGACCATAACAGCAGGAGTGTGCCTGGTATTGGGAAGATGGAAGATCATCGGTATTTACAGCATTACCCCGGAAGTAGCCATGGATGTAAGCCGGTGCCTGCTGGTATTTGTTGCTTATATGCCTGCAAAGATGTTTAACTATGTAAATATCGTAGGTGTGCTGCGAAGCGGTGGTGATACCAGGATGTGTCTGTTCCTGGATACAAGCGGTGTATGGTGCATCGGAGTTCCACTGGCATTTTTAGGCGCGCTGGTGTGGCATCTGCCTATTTACTGGGTCTATGCCCTTGTTATGTCAGAAGAAGTTTATAAGTTGATCCTGGGCTACATACGTTACCGCCAGAAGAAATGGCTTAAAAATCTGGCAATCCAGGTCTGATTTTCTCTCATTTTTTCTTGCCAGATAAAAAAAATCGTGTTAGTATAGAAAAGATGTAATATCAGAGATGATATGTTAAACCTTAGTAAACGAAAGAAAGAAGAACTAAAGAAAGGGTGTTATACCAATGTCAGGACATTCAAAATTTGCCAATATCAAACACAAAAAAGAGCGTAACGACGCTGCTAAAGGTAAGATCTTTACTGTGATCGGTAGAGAGTTAGCGGTAGCTGTAAAAGAGGGCGGACCAGATCCGGCTAACAACAGCAAGCTTCGTGATGTTATTGCAAAGGCAAAAGCAAACAACATGCCAAACGATACCATTGACCGTGGAATCAAGAAGGCAGCAGGCGATGCAGCTTCCGTAAACTACGAAACACTTACATACGAAGGCTACGGCCCAAGCGGTGTTGCTATTATCGTAGATACTCTGACAGACAATAAGAACCGTACCGCAGCAAATGTAAGAAGCGCATTTACAAAGGGCGGCGGCAATGTAGGAACCCCAGGAAGCGTTTCCTATATGTTCGATAAGAAGGGCCAGATCATCATCGACAAAGAAGAGTGCGAGATGGATGCTGACGAACTGATGATGGCTGCATTAGATGCAGGCGCTGAGGACTTCTCCGAGGAAGAAGACAGCTACGAAGTAATTACTGCACCAGATGATTTCAGCGCAGTACGCGAAGCATTAGAAGCATTAAAGATCCCGATGATGGAAGCAGACGTTACCATGATCCCACAGACCTGGGTAGAGCTTTCTGATGAAGATGACATCAAGAAATTAAACCGTATCCTGGATCTGTTAGATGAGGATGATGACGTTCAGGCTGTATATCATAACTGGGATGAGTAATTAGAAACGCTTTGTCTATAAAAAGACAGGCGGATATAAGTCCCCAGAACATATAAAACTCTTTCCTGCCGCAGGCATTTGGCGGTGGGAAAGGGTTTTTTGCGCCTGTGGCTGCACTTGACAATGGCTTGATTTTCCTATATAATACACAGAACGTGTGGGGTATTTTAAGCGATACACAAGACATTTTCCATGAAACGAAAACCGGGACATGAAAAGTGCAGATAACGCATAGATTACAGTGGACGAACACAAAAGTGCCCAGATGTAAATTGTAAAAGGAAGGAAGCAGGAAAAATGGCAGATAAGAAACACATTTTGACATATGCCGGACTGAAGCAGTACGAGGATGAGCTGCAGAACCTGAAGGTAGTCAGAAGAAAAGAAGTAGCTCAGAAGATCAAAGAGGCAAGAGAGCAGGGAGACCTTTCTGAGAACGCTGAGTACGATGCAGCAAAAGACGAGCAGAGAGACATCGAGCTTCGTATTGAAGAACTGGAAAAACTGTTAAAGAACGCGGAAGTTGTTGTAGAAGAAGAGATCGACGTAAATAAGATCAACATCGGCTGCAAGGTAAAACTGTTAGACGTAGAATATAATGAGGAGATGGAATTCTATATCGTGGGTTCCACTGAGGCAAACAGTCTTCAGAACAAGATCTCCAATGAAGCTCCTGTAGGACGCGCACTCATCGGCAAGTCTGTAGGAGATGTTGTGGACGTAGAAACACAGGCTGGAATAATTCAGTACAAGGTACTGGAGATCCAGAGAGTATCAGAAATCTAAATCTTTATCACAAAGGAGCAAAGAAACGTGGGAGAGCAGCAGAAGTCAAATCAGACAGAGCAGGATTTAAACCATGTACTGAAGGCACGCCGTGACAAGCTGGCAGAGCTTCAGGCAGCTGGAAAGGACCCTTTCCAGATCACAAAATATGATGTAACTGCCCACAGCATGGATATTAAGGAACATTATGA
>CAVDQU010000090.1:0-11430 GCA_963611035.1 Agathobaculum sp. | reverse complement strand
AAAATACCGTATATCTTCGTCCGGAGACCGCACAGGGTATTTTCGTAAACTTCAAGAATGTACAGAGAACTTCCAGAAAGAAAGTTCCATTTGGTATCGGACAGATCGGTAAGTCCTTCCGTAACGAGATCACACCTGGTAACTTTACTTTCCGTACCAGAGAGTTTGAGCAGATGGAGCTTGAATTCTTCTGTAAGCCAGGTACAGACCTTGAGTGGTTTGCTTACTGGAAACAGTACTGCATCGACTGGCTGCAGAAATTAGGCATCAAGCCAGATGAAATGCGTGCAAGAGACCATTCTCCAGAAGAACTGTGCTTCTACAGCAAGGCTACCACTGACCTGGAATTCCAGTTCCCATTTGGCTGGGGCGAGCTTTGGGGCATCGCAGACAGAACGGACTACGATCTGACCCAGCATCAGACTGTATCCGGCCAGGATATGACTTACTTTGATGATGAGAGCAAGGAAAAATACATCCCATATGTAATCGAGCCTTCACTGGGTGCTGACCGTGTAACCTTAGCATTCCTGTGTGCAGCATATGACGAGGAAGAGATCGGCGAAGGAGATGTAAGAACGGTTCTTCACTTCCACCCGGCTCTGGCACCTGTAAAGGTAGGCGTTCTTCCATTGTCCAAGAAGTTAAATGAAGGAGCAGAAAAGGTATACGCTGAACTGAGCAAATACTTCAACTGCGAATTCGATGACAGAGGAAACATTGGTAAGCGTTACAGAAGACAGGATGAGATCGGTACTCCATTCTGCGTAACCTACGACTTTGATTCCGAAGAAGACCATGCAGTAACTGTCCGTGACAGAGATACCATGGAGCAGGTTCGTATCCCGATCGCTGAGTTAAAGGATTACTTTGCAGATAAGTTTATGTTCTAATAACTTTATAGAGTGAGATTAATAGCTGATTTAGAAATGCCCGTTTTCCTGATTGGGGAAGCGGGCATTTTGCTATGCATATCGAGAACGCGCCGGTGACGCGTTCGCTGATTTTAGAATGATTTTATAAATGATAGTGGGGAAGTATGCTATACTGTATAAGTATAGAGAAAAATTGTCTGCGACAGCAGGCATTGGAGGTTCCTATTTATGAAATTAAAAACCCGCCTGGCGGTTGCATTTATGATCATCACGATTGTTCCCATGATCCTGATTTTTGTGTCGGCTTTTGCTATCAGTGATCATCAGGCACGTTCCTTCACAAAAGCGTATGGACTGACGGAACAGGTGGATCTTTTAAGCGGAAATTCTACCCAGGTATTTAACCGTCTGACCCGCCGGGTACAGCAGGTGATCCGGGAAGAACTGGACAAAAAGCCGGAATTATATGAAGATACAAGCCATTTAGACGAGGTAAATGCAGAACTTCAGAAGCATTATGCTTATCTGGTTGTACGAAAAGGAACAGATATCATTTATTTTGGCGATACAGATGAGGAAAATAAGACCCAGCTGTGTGAGCATCTGCCGGAATTTGACATTCTTCAGGGAGATTTAGAAGGCGGTATCTACTTAGACGGCGAGAGCCAGCATCTGGTAAAGCAGATGGATTTCCAGTTCCCAGATAAGACAGAAGGAAGCGTGTTCATTGTATCCAATGTAGACAATCTGGTGCCGGAAGTAAAATCCATGATCCGGGAAATGCTGTTTTTAGGCGTTATGATCCTTCTGATCGCCGGAATTACATTGACCTTCTGGGTCTACCAGTCGATTTTAAGCCCGTTAAACAAGCTCCAGGAAGCTACCAAGAAGATCCGTGACGGCAATCTGGAATTTACTCTGGATGTAGATGCAGATGATGAGATCGGACATCTTTGCCAGGACTTTGAGGAAATGCGTATGCGCTTAAAAGAAAGTGCAGAGGAAAAAGTCCAGTATGATAAAGAAAGCAAAGAGCTGATCAGCAACATTTCCCATGACTTAAAGACCCCGATCACGGCGATCAAGGGCTATGTGGAAGGCATTATGGACGGAGTGGCATCTTCACCGGAAAAGCTGGATAAATACATCCGCACCATTTATAATAAAGCCAATGACATGGACCGTCTCATTGATGAATTGACCTTTTATTCCAAGATCGATACTAACAAGATCCCATATACATTTTCCAAGATCAATGTTTCCCGGTATTTCAGGGACTGCGTGGAAGAAGTGGGACTGGATATGGAAGCCAGGGGCATTGAACTGGGATATTTTAACTATGTAGACGAAGATGTAGTAGTCATTGCCGATGCAGAGCAGATGAAGCGCGTGATCAACAATATCATCAGCAATTCTGTAAAATATCTGGACAAGAAAAAGGGCATTATCAATATCCGCATCAAGGATGACGGGGATTTCATCCAGGTGGAGATCGAGGACAATGGAAAAGGCATTGCAGCCAAGGATCTGCCAAATATCTTTGACCGGTTCTACCGCACCGACTCTTCCAGAAATTCTTCCCAGGGCGGAAGCGGCATTGGTCTGTCCATTGTACGCAAGATCATCGAAGATCATGGCGGTCGTATATGGGCCACCAGCAAAGAAGGTATTGGAACAGAGGTACACTTTGTTTTAAGAAAATATCAGGAGGTTGTACAAGAATGAGTAAAATACTGATCGTAGAGGACGAAGAAAGCATTGCAGAGCTGGAAAAGGATTATCTGGAGCTTTCCGGCTTTGAAGTGGAGATAGAAAATAATGGAACAGACGGTTTGGAACGTGCGTTAAAAGAGGAATATGACCTGCTGATCCTGGATCTGATGCTTCCGGGAACAGACGGTTTTGAGATCTGCCGAAGAGTCCGTGAGGTAAAAAATACCCCGATCATCATGGTTTCTGCCAAGAAAGAAGATATCGACAAGATCCGCGGCCTTGGTCTGGGAGCAGATGACTATATCACAAAGCCATTCAGTCCAAGTGAAATGGTAGCCAGAGTAAAAGCACATATGGCAAGATATGAGCGCCTGGTAGGAAGTGGCCAGCCAGCAAACGAGATCATTGAGATCCGCGGCTTAAAGATCGACAAGACTGCCAGAAGAGTGTGGGTCAACGGGGAAGAAAAGACCTTTACCACAAAGGAATTCGACCTCCTTTCCTTCCTTGCCCAGAACCCAAACCATGTGTTTACAAAAGAGGAGCTTTTCTCTAAGATCTGGGATATGGAGTCTATTGGGGATATTGCTACTGTAACGGTGCATATTAAGAAGATCAGAGAAAAAATCGAGTTTAATACCGCAAAGCCTCAGTATATAGAGACCATCTGGGGAGTGGGGTATAGATTCAAGGTCTAATGAGTCCAAGAGAAAAACAAGCGCCACCGTAGGGTGGCATTTGTTGCCAAGCATATCGAGGAGGCGCCAGTGGCGCGTCCGCTGATTTTTCTTGGACCATTAACGAACGGGCGGCCTGCGATAGCAGGCAGTAGAGCGCGCAAGCGCGGGCCCGTGAGCGAGGCACCTGTTCCGCCTGCGTCAGCAGGCGGGACCTTTTTCTCTTTGGACATACTGCACATTCGCAAATACGAACAAATAACGGATATGTGAAAATGACAGAAAGTGGAAGCGCTTACACTGATTTTTACAGTAAAATTAACAAATTTTTTCAAAATTTTGCCCTGGAAAGGGTTTACTGAAAAAAAGTTTGTGATATAATGAACACGTTGGACGGACATGAAGAACCATTGATTCCGTCCTAAGCTAAGTTAAGTCGGCGGCAGTCAGGTGAAAGGGGCCTGGCGGACTGCTATATCAGAGGAGGAAAAGACTTATGGCAACAAAGTGGGTTTACTTGTTCAGTGAGGGCAATGCAAACATGAGAAATCTTCTGGGAGGCAAAGGTGCAAACCTGGCTGAGATGACAAATCTTGGTTTACCTGTCCCTCAGGGATTTACAATTACAACAGAAGCTTGTACACAGTACTATGAAGATGGCAGAAAGATCAATGACGAGATCATGGGCCAGATCATGGAGTATATCGGAAAGATGGAAGAGATCACCGGCAAGAAGTTTGGTGATAAGGAAAATCCACTTCTGGTTTCCGTTCGTTCCGGTGCAAGAGCATCCATGCCTGGTATGATGGATACCATCCTGAACTTAGGTCTGAATGAAGAAGTAGTAGAGGTTCTGGCTAAGAAGTCCGGCAATCCACGTTGGGCCTGGGACTGCTACAGAAGATTTATCCAGATGTTCTCCGATGTTGTTATGGAAGTCGGAAAGAAATACTTTGAAGAGCTCATCGACAAGATGAAAGCTGAAAAAGGCGTTAAGCAGGACGTTGAGCTGACTGCAGAAGATCTTCATGATCTGGCTGAGCAGTTCAAGGCTGAATATAAAGAGAAGATCGAAAAAGACTTCCCAACTGATCCTAAGGAGCAGTTAATGGAAGCTATCAAGGCTGTATTCCGTTCATGGGATAACCCAAGAGCAAATGTTTACCGCCGTGACAACGATATCCCGTATTCCTGGGGTACTGCTGTAAACGTACAGATGATGGCATTTGGTAACATGGGCGAGACCTCCGGTACTGGTGTTGCATTTACCCGTGACCCAGCAACTGGTGAGAAGCACTTAATGGGCGAGTTCCTGATGAATGCACAGGGCGAAGACGTAGTAGCTGGTGTGCGTACACCTCAGAAGATCGACCAGTTAAAGGAAGTTATGCCAGAAGTTTATGAGCAGTTCGTTGGCATCTGCCATACTCTGGAAGATCACTACAGAGATATGCAGGATATGGAGTTTACCATTGAGGACAGAAAGCTGTACATGCTGCAGACACGTAATGGTAAGAGGACTGCAAAGGCTGCATTAAAGATCGCTTGTGATCTGGTTGATGAAGGCATGATCGATGAGAAGAAGGCAGTTAAGATGATCGATCCACGTAACCTGGATACACTGCTTCATCCTCAGTTTGACGCTGCTGCACTTAAGAAGGCTGAGCCTGTAGCTAAGGCACTGGCTGCTTCACCAGGTGCTGCCTGCGGTAAGATCGTATTTACAGCAGAAGATGCAAAGGCTTGGAAGGCAAAAGGCGAGAAGGTAGTTCTGGTTCGTCTGGAGACCTCTCCTGAAGATATTGAAGGTATGAAGGCTGCTCAGGGTATCCTGACTGTCCGCGGTGGTATGACCAGCCATGCAGCAGTAGTTGCACGTGGTATGGGTACCTGCTGTGTATCCGGTTGCTCCGAGATCGTTATGGACGAAGAGAACAAGAAATTCGTTCTGGCTGGAAAAGAATACCATGAAGGTGACTGGCTGTCTATCGATGGTTCTACCGGTAAGATCTACGATGGCATTATCCCAACTGTAGATGCTACTATCGCTGGTGAGTTCGGCAGGATCATGGCATGGGCTGACAAATATAGAAGATTACAGGTTCGTACCAATGCAGATACTCCTAGAGATGCTGCAAAGGCTAGAGAGCTTGGCGCAGAAGGTATCGGCCTTTGCCGTACAGAGCATATGTTCTTTGAGGGCAACAGAATCGATGCATTCCGTGAGATGATCTGCTCCGAAACAGTAGAAGAAAGAGAAGTAGCTCTGGAGAAGATCTTACCTGAACAGCAGGGAGATTTCGAGAAGCTGTATGAGGCTCTGGAAGGCAACCCAGTTACCATTCGTTTCCTGGATCCGCCTCTGCATGAGTTCGTTCCTACTGAGGAAGAGGATATTAAGAAACTGGCTGACGCTCAGGGCAAGACTGTTGAACAGATCAAGGCTATCTGCGATGCACTTCATGAGTTCAACCCGATGATGGGACATCGTGGCTGCCGTCTGGCTGTTACCTATCCTGAGATCGCTAAGATGCAGACCAAGGCTGTTATCCGCGCAGCTATCAATGTTAAGAAGGCTCATGCAGACTGGAACGTTTGCCCAGAGATCATGATCCCTCTGATCTGCGATACCAAGGAATTAAAGTATGTTAAGAAGATCGTTGTTGAGACCGCTGATGCTGAAATCGCAGCAGCTGGTGTAGATCTGAAATATGAAGTTGGTACTATGATCGAGATCCCAAGAGCAGCTTTAACTGCTGATGAGATCGCTAAGGACGCTGAGTTCTTCTGCTTCGGTACTAACGACTTAACCCAGATGACTTACGGATTCTCCCGTGATGACGCTGGTAAGTTCTTAAATGCTTACTATGATGCTAAGATCTTCGAGAATGATCCATTTGCAAAACTGGATCAGACCGGTGTTGGAAAGCTCATGGAAATGGCTATTAAATTAGGAAAGGCTACACGTCCTGACCTTCATGTAGGTATCTGCGGCGAGCACGGCGGTGACCCAAGCTCCGTAGAATTCTGCCACAAGATCGGACTGGACTATGTATCCTGCTCACCATTCCGTGTACCGATCGCTCGTTTAGCAGCAGCACAGGCAGCTCTGGAAGACTAACATGCAATCGGCATTGAAAAAGGCTAATCGATTAAAAATTGTTATATAAGGGATAAAAGTAGCAGCGCTGGAGGAAACTTCGGCGCTGTTGCTTTTTTAATATTGTTCTTAATAGCTTTCTTAATAAATCTTACGGAAGTTTGATATTTTTGTGAAACGCTTTACTGTATGGAGTGAAAATGCTATGATGAGGACAACAAGTGCCTCGTCTGTTAGGCACGAGTGAAACTTATGATAGCAGAAGAAAGGAATTGAAACAAAAAATGAAGAAATGGATGACGATCTGCCTGATGGCAGCAGCATCTGCCATGTTATTAGCAGGCTGTGGTACAAAAGATAATACAGCAACAACAGCAGTTGAAACAACTGCAAAGGCAGAGGATACAAAAGAAACTGAGACTGAAAAAGCAGAAGAGACTGCTCAGGCAGCAGCCAGTGAAACAGCAGCTTCTGAAGCAGCTGATGACAACAGCGGACTGGATCTGACAGCAGCTGCTGGAAAGCATCATGTGGAGATCACTGTAAAAGATTATGGCACCATTGATGTAGAATTAGATGGGGATGCAGCACCGATCACCGTTGCCAATTTCCTGGATCTGGCAGGAAATGGATTTTATGATGGACTTACTTTCCACCGTATCATCAGCGGATTTATGATCCAGGGCGGTGATCCGTTGGGAACTGGTATGGGCGGTTCTGAGCGTGAGATCAAAGGAGAATTTGCTTCCAATGGTGTGGAAAACTCATTATCCCACACACGAGGAGCTATTTCCATGGCAAGAGCACAGCGCAAGGACAGTGCAAGCTCCCAGTTCTTTATCGTACATGAGGACAGCACCTTCTTAGATGGCGAATATGCATGTTTTGGTTATGTAACTGACGGTATGGATGTGGTTGACGCTATCTGCGAAGATATAAAGGTAGAGGATAACAACGGAACGGTTGCAAAGGAAAATCAGCCTGTGATCGAAAGCATTAAGGTGATCGATTAATGCTGCCTGAAAAGGAGTAAGAATGAGAAAAAATGTGGGAAAAATGAAAAGCCATTTCCTTTTAACGGTGCTGTCAGCACTTGCATTGTCACTGGCTGCCACCGTAGGTGCATTTGCAGATGAAAGTGATACTTCCAAACTGGTATCCGGTACGAAGATCAATGGTGTAGGCGTAGGCGGACTGACACCAGATGAGGCAAAAACAAGGATCGAAGGCTTTTATGCTGGGGAATATACCCTGAACATTAAAGAAAAAGGCGGAAAAGAAGAGAGCATTAAAGGCAGTGACATTGGTTATCAGGTAACCGTATCCGGCAGTATCCAGGAGATCCTGGACAGCCAGAATGCTTCCGGCCGTGTAGCGGGACCTTCCGGGGACAATACCCATACCATGGAAGTTTCCGCCCAGTATAATGAGGAAGCGTTGAACGCAAAGATCAATGGACTTGCATGCATCAGCGGCGGAAGTATTGTGACCACAAAAGATGCGACTATTTCTGCATACGAAGAAGGAAAAGATTTTACCATTATCCCGGCGGTACAGGGAAATGACGTAGACCCTGAAAAGACAAAACAGGTGATCACAGCAGTGGTGAGAGCCGGAAGTAAAGCGGTTTCACTGGAAGAAACAGGCTGTTACCGCACCGTTGGTGTCTGGGAAAGTGATGAAAACCTGAAAGCTTTATGTGACGCCATGAACAGCCGCAGGACCAAGCAGCTGCGCTATGTATTTGGAGATGCTACAGAGGTGCTTTCCGGCGAGACCATGGCCAGCTGGATAACAGGAAGCAGCAATGGTCAGGTAACACTGGATCAGGAAAAGATCGCTGCTTTTGTGGCAAATCTGGCAGCCACTTATGATACAGCAGGAAAAGCACGTACCTTTACAGGCGTATCCGGGGCAGAATACCAGCTTACAGGTCCTTATGGATGGAAGATCAACCAGGCAGGTGAAATCGCGGCACTTACTGAGCTGATCCAGAGCGGTTCTGTGTGGCAGAACGGTGACAGTGCAGACAGAGAGCCTGTATACAGTCAGACAGCTGCTTCCAGAACAGGTGGTGACTGGGGAAATACCTATGTGCAGGTAGATCTGGCCGGTCAGCATGTATACATGGTAAAAGATGGTGCTGTTGTGTGGGATGCGCCCTGTGTAACAGGCAATGTGGCAAAGGATTACACCACACCGGCGGGAATTTATGGCCTGACTTATAAAGAAAAAGACCGTATCCTTCGTGGAAAGAAAAAGGAAGACGGTACATATGAATATGAAAGCCATGTAGATTACTGGATGCCATTTAATGGCGGCATTGGTCTTCATGACGCTTCCTGGAGAAGTAAATTTGGCGGAACCATTTATCAGACCAGCGGCAGCCACGGCTGCGTAAATCTGCCGCCTGCAAGTGTTCCGGCATTATATGATATGCTTTATAAGGGGATACCGGTGATCTGCACGCCATAAGAGAGAAGAAACACATCCCGCCGTTGGCGGGAGTGAAAGAGGTAGAACCGAAGCTTTCCCGCCGTTGGCGGGAATGAGTGATGCGGGAATTGACATTGTGACAGACAGGCATACAAAAAACAGATGAGACCATACATATCGCGTGGTTTCATCTGTTTTAATTTTATACCATATTATAAATTATACAGTCTCATCCATTTCCGCAGCCATTTCTCCATATTCCAGAGTTTCTTTTAATGGCGTATTTTTCCATGGAAGGATAGGCTGTAAGCGCATCTCTACGGTAATATCTTTCCTGTTATACAGCTTGCGGAAATTCGTAATGATACGTCTTAATACCATTTCACCTTTTTCCGCTGTTACAGTAGGAAGAAGGATCAGATACTGGCTGATACTGTAGCGGGTAAAGACATCGCTGCAGCGCAGGGAATTTAAAATGGAACTGTTTAAGTGTTCCATGGCTTTCTGCAGGATCATGCTCTTTGGAACATTTCCATCGATCCCGGTCACTGTAAGAAGGCAGAGATAAATGGAATCTCCTGTACGCTGGATGGAACGGCGCTCTAACTGGAACAGATCACGGAATACCGGGTATTCACAGTAGAAAGCTCCGCCATTGCTTTCCTCATTTAAGGAAGTCTGGATGGAGTCCAGATTGGTATTGATACCCCGCTCACTGTTGCGGATGGTATTATACAGGTCCTTAAAATGTTCGGTTGGTGAAATGGAAAATTCCTTATAAAACAGATCCAAGGTATTGCTGTATTCTTCTAATGCCTGGCTTGTATGGCCGTCTTTAAATAAAGAATAGACCAGATAATAATGAAACTCTTCGTCAAAAGGTTCGATCCCAATAGCGGCCTGGCAGATGGAAGTGATCTGACTGTAAGCCTGCTTGTCCAAAAGAAGCTGGATGATCTTGTAGACCAGTTTCTGGTACAGTGAGTGGTAATAGGCACTGATCGGAATCACCCAGGATTCATATTCTGACTTAGGAAGGAAATCTCCTTTATAAAGAGCCAGGCCGTCCATACACAGTTTAAGGCTTTCTTCTGGTGAAAGAGAGCTGCTTAAAGCTTTGTTGCAGATAGATTCAAATTCATCAATATCCAGGACAGTAGGATATTCCTGGGTCCATGCATAGGTTCCTCTCTGCTGGACTAAGAGTTTTTGAGGAGAGATCCCCAATGGCTCCAACAGTTTACGGGAGCGGAACATAAGAGTTTTTAAGGCACCATTTGGATTGGCACCAGGTTCATCCGCCCAGATAATGTGGATCAGTTCTGCAGGGCTCACATCTTTTTTCTGGAAGATCACCAGATATTCTAACAGAGCCCATGGCTTTTTTGACTGGTTGCTGTTATCATTGATCTGGAGGTCTCCTGTTTTGATGGAAAAACCGCCCAGAGTCTGTACATAAATAGTTGGTTTTGGATCAGAAGAAGCTGGCATAATGACAAGTCTCCTTAATTTATATAAATTTTATATATAAACACGTAAATACATACTTTAAGTATACTCACACGGTGCAAAAATGTCCAGTTTATTCCCGCAAAAAATATAAAATTACAGTGTTTTATAACCGTTTTGTAACCACCAGCTGCTATACTAGTAATAGTATAAGATGATAACCTGTGTGTATTATGACAAATTGAGAAGATATAAGATAGAAAAGTAGGTGAGAAAATGTCAGTAGCAAAAACAGGAGCCATACCTAACTCTTACCGGCAGGTCCATATTGCAGTAGATGATTTTGAGAACAGAATCTTAAAAGGACGCATCTACCATGACAGCAAAAATGGAGGTATTGCCTTTTACAGCCTGTCAGAGATGGTATTTATCCTGGAAGAACTGTTTGACGAGATCCATTATCCTATGAAGAGTGTGGATCAGCGTAATTTTGGAAAAAAGGATCTGCCAGATCTTATGGAAGATGAGACAGAGAACCGGATGGAAGCTTTAGAGCCGGAAAATAAGGGGAAACTGGCTGATTTCCGTCTTCATGTGCAGTATCGCTATTATGCTTCCTGGCAGGGAGAGATTGAACAGTTAGAAACTTCTGTAAAAAGACATTTTGACAGTTTTATGGAATTAATGGACTTTTTCGACCAGCAGCTGGGAAATGGAGTTACCAGACTTCCTTATGGTCTTGGAAAGAAGATGTGCGAAGTAGCAGTGCGCAATTATGAAGACCATAATATGAGCGGCGATGTGTCCCATCCTGCAGTGGAAGACAGAAGAGTATTTTACAATGAATTTGAATTAAGGGAAAAAATCGCAGAGATGATCGATCCTCTTCCTGAAAATGCAAGAGAACATTCTGTGATCATCCCACGCAGTTTCCATGTGGAAAATGGAAATTATGGCCCGGCCACTTTTGTAGTCCGTATCCTGTTTCGCAGAAATGCCACATGGCAGGGGACCATCGGCTGGAAGGAAAAACGCTGTCAGGTAAGTTTCCGCAGCTTTATGGAACTGCTTCTTTTGATGCATGAGGCAGTGGCAAGATCCGGACAGTGGCAGAAGGAACCTGTAAAAAAGAAAAACTATACAGCATAAAGGACAGAAATAAAGCATGGAAGGTAATAAA
>CAVDQU010000089.1:0-11479 GCA_963611035.1 Agathobaculum sp. | reverse complement strand
TGAACGGAACGCAGCACATCTGTTTTGTCCGCTTTTCGATCACCTATCCGCCGGAAAAGAGACTTTTCCTGTTCTCTTATTGCGGGGCTGTCCAAAAGGTATGCATGATCCTGATATAAAAGAGCAATCTCATAAACAAGCTGCTGATACGCATCCGTAAAATTCAAGCCTTCTATCTGGCGGAATGAAATGGAGATCGTAGGATACTGATTCATCCATGCATCGCATAATGCCTGATGTTTTGCAATTTCCAGCCCCTCAAACAGTTTTCGGCTGTCCCTGCGTATATCAAAGAAGCTTTCCAGCATATTCATGCCCAGAGTCTTGCCAAACCTCCGCGGACGGGTGATCAGCGTCACTTCCGCTTTCTCATCCAGAATTTCTTCAATTAAGCGGGTTTTGTCAATGTAATAAAAACCACCGTCGCGGATTTTTTCAAAATCTGAAATTCCAACCGGGATATTCATTTTTTTCATCTCTGCAGCTCCTTTCTCGCAGCCATATGCAGATTTCTCTTTGCTTTTATGATAACATTGATCTCATGTTTATATAAAAAACTCATCCCGCGGTGCAGCGCAAGTATTAATAGCGATTTAGTACAGATTCTTCACCTTAAAATCTTTCTCCAGCTCTCTTCTCTGGTCCTTCTTAGCAATATCTGCTCTCTTATCATACAGCTTCTTACCTCTTGCAAGTCCCACCTGCACTTTTACCAGGCTTCCTTTAAAATAAACCTGCAGGGGCATCAGCGTATATCCCTTTTCTGCGATCTTTCCATTTAACTTCATGATCTCATACTTGTGAAGGAGCAGTTTTCTTACTCTCAGCGGGTCCTTATTAAAAATGTTGCCTTTTTCATAAGGGCTGATATGCATTCCATACACATACACTTCCCCCTTATCGATCTTCACAAAAGCCTCTTTGATGCTGCATTTTCCCATACGGATGGACTTAACCTCCGTGCCAAACAGTTCAATACCGGCTTCCCATTTATCATCAATAAAATAATCATGATAGGCTTTTTTATTATTTGCGATCAGTTTAATACTCTCTTTAGAAATGGTAAACACCTCCCGTTTCACTTTTCCACTATTTACTTATCATACCATTATACTGCCTGATTTTCCAGAACAAAATCCACAGTGCGCAAAAGCTTATCGGTACCGGCTACCACTACACGTACCGGCTGTCCCAGCTTGTATACTTTTCTGCTCATCTCGCCTACCAGCTCATATCTGCTTTCATCAAACACATAATAATCATCCCGCAGCTCGCTGATGCGCACCAGGCCTTCTACTGTATTAGGCAGCTCCACATAAAAGCCCCAGTTGGTAACTCCGGAGATCACACCATCAAAGGTCTGTCCCACAAACTTAGCCATGTACTCACATTTCTTCATCTTCTCTATCTCACGCTCTGCCTCGTCAGCACGGCGCTCTAATGCAGAAGTCTGTACAGCCACCTGAGGCAGTACCTTATCATAATGTGCGATCCGTTTCTCTTTCATCCCCCCATGGAGACACTCTTTGATGATCCTGTGGATCTGCAGATCCGGATACCGGCGTATAGGAGAGGTAAAATGGGTATAATATCTTGCTGCCAGTCCAAAATGTCCTGTACACTGGGTGGTGTACTTCGCCTGCTTCATGGAACGCAGTGTCAGCCTTGCAAGTAACGGCTCCTCCGGCTTTCCTTCGATCTTATCCAGAAGCTTCTGCAGCTCTTTGGGATGCACTTCCCCGTTAGACAATCTCAAAGAATAGCCAAAATTATTGATAAATACCCCCAGCTGTTTCATCTTCTCCGGATCCGGCTCATCGTGGGTCCTGTAAAGGAATGGTACAGACTGCCAGAAATAATCCTCTGCCACTGTTTCATTGGCAAGGAGCATAAAATCCTCAATAAGTTTGGTAGCCACATTTCTCTCATAAGGATAGATGTCCACCGGCTTTCCCTTTTCATCCAGAATGATCTTACTCTCCGGGAAATCAAAATCAATGGCGCCTCTCTTGCTGCGTTTCTCCCTTAAAATATGAGACAATTCTTTCATACGCTGAAACATAGGTACAAAGTCTTTGTATTCTTCTGACAAGGCTTCTTTGGCAGCCTGTTTTTCCTCTGTATCTGGCTCTGATAAGATCGCATTTACCGCAGTATATGTCATCCTTCTGTCAGACCGGATCACACTCTCGCAGATCTCATGATCCACTACAGTTCCCTGAGGATCCACTTCCATGAGGCAGCTCATAGCCAGACGGTCCGTTCCCTCATTTAAAGAACAGATCCCGTTTGAAAGCTTGTGAGGCAGCATAGGGATCACACGGTCTACCAGATATACGCTGGTGCCACGCTTTAAGGCCTCTTTATCCAGTTCACTGCCTTCTTTTACATAATTGCTTACATCTGCAATATGCACGCCCAGACGGTAATTTCCATTTTCCAGCATCTCCAAGGTCACAGCATCATCCAGATCCTTGGCATCCTCTCCGTCTATGGTCACTGTCTGCAGGTCTCTTAGATCCCTTCTGCCCTCAAAACCCTCTGGAAGATCCTTTAAGCCTTCTGTAGGCAGCTGGTCCGGCACATTTTCCAGTTCCTTCATTACCTCCTCAGGAAAGGCTTCTGGAAGGTTGTAGGCACGTACCAGAGACAAAATATCCGTACCAGGATCATTTACATGGCCTAAGATCTCTTTAATACGTCCTTCCGGCTTCTTTCGCTCATCCCCGAAGTCTGTTACCTTTACCACTACCTTGTGTCCGGTGACAGCTCCCATATCGCAGCCCTGGGGGATAAAAATGTCTTTGGCGATCTTCTGGTCATCTGGGATCACAAAGCCGAAGTTCTTATTTTTCTGATAATAACCTACCAGTTCCCTGTTAGCATGCTCTAACACCTTTAAAACCGTACCTTCTGCCCTGCGTCCATTCCGGCCTTCTGATTCGATGACGATCTGTACTTTATCACCATTTAAAGCACTTCCTGTCTTATCTTCCGGTATAAACACATCCTGTTCCATACCTTCTACCGTCACAAAACCAAAGCCTCTTGCATGTCCTGTAAATGTTCCCACCACAGCAAAGGTTTCCGGCTTTCCATATTTTCCTTTTTTAGAGATCCCCAGCTTTCCTTCTAAAACCAGCTCATCCAATACTTCCTGTAATTCTCCCCTCATTGCTTTTGGGATATTTAAAAGCATGGCGATCTCCTTCGCCTTCATAGGCACATAAGCTTTGTCATGTACCAGTTCTGTAAGCATCTGTTTTCTCTGTTCCAATAATTCTCTGTCCATATAACCTCTTTCTCTATTATCCATATCTTCCCGCCAGCCAGGCGGGCAGATCCTATGCTCATATAAAAGAAAAACACCCTTCTGTCTGTTAAACAAAGGGTGTTTTAACTGTCAGTTTCTATTATCCCTGAACCTTCAGAATAATATTCAGAACAAGGGTGATGATCATAAATACGATCGCTCCGTATCTGGTAAAATGCTCCAGAGCACCTTCCATGGAACGTCCCTTATTCTTGCTCCAGTAGCTGTCTGCCATACCGCCGATGGCGCTTCCCAGTCCGTTGGACTTGCCTTCCTGCATCAGGATGACTACAGAAATAGCGATACCAAGAACTACATATATAATGGATAAAAGAACCTTAACTACTGCCATTTGTCTGCACCTCTCCGTTTCTTAATGTACTCCCTAAGGATACATCCTATAGTTAAACAAGAATAATGATACCATACTCACTTTAAAATTACAAGGCTTTTATTCGCCTTTTCTATGCTGCAGCTTTTTGTAACAGCTACAGTTTTGCTCCGTCTTCTCCAACAGAAGCTCCATCCGGCGTTACTGTATTTACTAACATGGAACCGCATTTATCACAGAAATAATCCTTTTCATTCCAGTGGATCCAGCCCGTCTTCATATAGCCGGTTTCATCAAAGAAATACCACTTGGAGTCGATCTCCTGCCAGCAGTTCTTTGGATAGGAGCCGTCACGGTTCACATACCACCAGCCCGTATTATCGCTCTTCCATTCTCCCTTCCAGGAAAGAATGTCCTCTTTAGAAACCTCGATCCAGGAAGATTCTTCCCAGTCGCCCATGTTTCCTCTTACGTCTACCGCTTTCACTTTAAAATAATAATTTCCATCTTTTGGAAATTTATCAGAAAAATCAAAGCTGTTTTCTGTCACTGTGTAGGTAGAACCAATGCCATTGTCGTTAGAAGTACTTCCTTTTCCTCTGCACAGGCGAACTCTATAGCTTTTTGCAAGACTCTGATGATCCCAGTGGGCAATTCCGTTTGTGGTATCCCAGTAAAGGTTATCCACATCCAGATCCTCATCGTCATCATCCAGCTTGTCCAGTGTCACCACCAGTTTTAACATCTCTTTGTCATACTTGGTAGCGCTGGAAACATATTTTACTTTATCTCCATTAAAAGTAAATGCTGCTTTTCCGGACTTGGAAAAATAGCAGTCACTGTCTGCTGCCAGCCATACTTCTACCTTTGGCTTTACACCACCGGCCCAGTATTCCTGCTCATTAACAAAATCTGCGCTTTCTACAGAGCAGTTTCCATCTTCCACAGAAACAGAAATAGAAGCGTCCATATCTCCCGCCTGTACATCTGCGTTAAAATCCAGTGTAATGTGGCCTACTGGTGTACGCTCTTCCTTTGCTGATGTCGGAAAAGCCGCTGTCATGGTCAGTGCTGCTGCCAGCATGGCGCCCTTTAAAAGATTTGCTTTCTTATCTTTTGTCATTGAATATGCCCCCTTTATGCTAAAACTTTATTTGCTGAAATAACTGTGATACAAAGAGAAGAAATTGTCGCTTTCGCAGCCTTCTCCTGCTGAAAAATCAATATTTTTCCACATATCCCCATTTAACCGTATCCGGTATTTTTCCTGGTACGGCAGATAGATCTCCTGAAATGCCTCTGTTTTCTTTTTCTGGGCCAGCTGCTCTTTGCGAAGGACCGTGGCCTGCTGGTCATAGGCATTGGTACATTTCTGGATATAAAAACGGCCGCCATTTTCTATGATACTGCTGATCTCATTTTCCTCTAAAGCAAAGGCAGACTTGTCCGGTTCTTTCAGATCTGCATCCCATTCCAGGCTGAACTTTATCTGACTATTTAAGGAATTTTTCTCTGCGATCGCGGTAAAATCCGCTTTTTCCTCAGTTACCTGGCTTAAAAGCCCTTCCGCCTTTTCCTGGGAATCCGTTTCGATCCGTTCTACCTGGATCACCTTGGCTTCTGCATCGCTGACTTCCAGATTTTTGCTCTCTGTCATCTGGCTTACGGTCTTATCTGCCCGGTAATATTTCCGGTAAAGATCCAAAACCTCATCTTTAGAAACCTGCATATAGCTTAAGTCTTCTTTGGAAAGACCTGCATAATATTCTTCGGAAAGATTATTGATATCGTCCTCTTCCTGGCTTGTAAGCTGGATCCCCTGTTCATCAGCCATCTGGTCTACCACTGCCAGTTCCTCTAAAAACTGGCTGATCTGGTTCTTTAAAAGAGCCTCAAATGTATTTCCCTGTCCGTCTGCTGTTACGGACCACAGCTGTCCTGTATATAAGTTCTGATAGCGGTTCCTCTCTGTTGCTGCGATCAGCCGGATCTGCCCCTGGGTATAAAGCTCATTTTCCTGTTTCAGCATACCTTCTGTCAGTCTGCTGCACCCGGAAAGCAGTAAAACACAGCTTAAAAGCATACTTATAACTGCAATGATCCCCCGCCTCATCCTGTATTTATTACTCTGCAAAATTTGTTACTCCTTTTTACAGCAGGTTCTGTAAAATCTTTAAAACTCCATTATTTACATTGCTGTCAGCCTGAAATCTGGCTGCTTTTTTCACTTCATCCCTGGCATTTGCCACTGCAAAGCTGTAGTAGGCCTGCTGCAGCATTTCTATATCATTTAACTGATCACCAAAAGCCATTGTCTCCTCTGGCTTTATATCCAGGCTGTCTTGGATCTCCTTTACTGCATGGCCTTTATTAACACCTTTTGCCATACAGTCAAGCCACATATCCCCGGCACAGGAGATCTGCAAAATGTCTTTAAATTCTTCTACAAGAGATCTGGTAGCTTCTTCCACGCCGCCATCCTTATAAATAGAAAGCTTGGTACATGGTTCTTTCACTTCCAACAGATCATCCACTCTGTGAAGATTGAATTTATAGCTTTCTACCAGCCATTTACATAAAGTTTCATCTTTGGACTCCGTATAGTCCCCGTCTGCTGCCGCATACACCATGGAAAGTTCCGGGATCCTACGTACAGCCTGGATCAGCCGCTTTACGATCTCCTGGTCAATGGAATATACAAAAAGGCTTCTGCCATAGCAGCCGATATAAGAGCCATTATTGGCAATATAAAACACTTTTTTCTTCACCGGATCAAAGGTGCGCTCTACACTAGCCCATGGTCTTCCGCTGGCAACCACAAACTGGATGCCTTTTTCTCTTAATTTTAAAATAGTCTCAAACAGTTTTGGGTTAATATCAGGTGAACCATCTTTTACTAATGTTCCGTCCACATCAGTTACGATCATTTTGATCATTTTCCTGTTCCTCCAAAAGTTTCTGTATCTCATGGCACAGCCGGCCTAAAGGAAGGCCAACTACATTGGTATAATCTCCATGGATCCCCTTAATGTAAGCTGCAAAACTGCCCTGGATTCCATAGGCGCCAGCTTTGTCCAGAGGTTCCCCGGTGCTTACATAAGCTGAGATCTCTGCCTCTTTCATGTCATAAACTTCCACATCTGTCTTTTCAGAAAAGGTACTTCCAGCGTATTTTCCCTCTTCCTGGCACAGGATAATGGTCACACCTGTATATACCTGATGCACATGGCCCTGGATCTGATGGATCATGACTTTTGCATTTTCTTCATTTCCCGGTTTTCCAAGGATCACCGGTCCATCTTCTCCCTTGGGGCATACAGAAACTACCGTATCTGCCCCGATCACCAGTGTCCCTGCTTCACATCGGGAAGCCACATCTGCTGCCTTTATATAAGAAAGATTTTCCACTAATTTTGCCGGATCTTCCTCATTTTTCTCCTCTTCCACTTCACTTGGGCGGATATCCGGGATAATGCCGATCTGTTCTAATAATTCTTTTCTCCTTGGGGAAGCAGAAGCCAGCACGATCTTCCACTTCTTCAGGCTTTCTTTTAATTCCATATCAATATACCTTCAGTCTTCCTACTGTTTCTTCGCATTCCTCGTCTTCTCCGCCTTCCGGCATGCCAAGGCGCATACGGATGCACCAGATAAAGTCAAAAAGATAAAACAAAGGAATGACAACTGCCATCACAGAGCCAAGCTTTGCAGGGATATAGCCAACTGCCGTGCGCACCCAGCCGTCCAGATAATAAAAGAAGAACAGGCCTAAAAGTCCCCATGCAAGGCTGCTCTCTAAACAGATGATCCCTCTGTAGTTAAATGGCTTGTGGCTGTAATCCCACCAGAAACTGCCAAAAAGACGGATCATCACGTTAGCAGTGACCAGTTCCATGGTCGTTGCCATGGTCATGGATGCTGTATACAGTTCTACAGGATGATCAGACAATGGGCTTAAAAGCAGGCATGCGCCCACTGCGCCGAAACCGTATATGACGCAAAAGGGGCCATGGCCAAAACCACGGTCCACTACGGGCTTTTTGTATTCGATTGTGAGCACAACACACTCAAGAAAGTATCCCAGAAAGCTGTACATAAAAAACCAGTTTACATAATTAAAAATACTCATTGGTTCCTCCAAAAGGAAATCATGTTCCTGCTGTCCATCAGACACAGGAGACACTTGAAAACTTAGTAATAGTTGTTAATAATAAGAGCTAAAACAATTCCCAACACAGCTCCTGCTACCACCTGGATCGGTGTATGCCCCACGTATTCTTTCAGCTTCTCCTGAAGCACTTCGCCGCTTAATTTCAGCGGATTTTCCAGCAAAATGGAATTTAACAGTCTGGCCTGTTTGCCTGTTTCCTGTCTTACACCTACGGCATCATACATGACCACCATAGCCAGTACAAAGGAAATGGCAAATTCAAAGGATCCCGTACCATATTTTAGAGCTGCTGCTGTTGTCAGTCCACAGACGGTAGCGGAATGAGAACTTGGCATACCGCCGGAACCTACCAGACGTTCTGCATTGAAACTTTTATTTAAAGCAAAGTCGATCAGGGTCTTTAAGACCTGGGCTACAGTCCAGCCCACTACGGCACTGATCAGAACCTGATTTCCCAGCATTGCTTTCCATGTATCCATATTTTAAAATTTTCCCCTTTCTGCCGCCTGGGCAAACAGAATGTGCCCCGGCACAGCTGCCAGCCGTCTTACAGTGGCTTTCGTTTCCTTCACACTGCACATTTTATCGGCAAAAGTGACCGCATACCCCGCTCTGGTTGACGGCGGAACCGGTGTCAGCGGCCACATATGACGCAGGATCACGTCTTTTTCTTCTTCTGTCAGTTCAAAATACTGTATCGCATTTTCCATAGCAGTACGCGGATGGGTAAAACCATGGAAATGATCTCCTGTTTCTCTGGCATGGGTGTGCCAGTCGTATAAAAAAAGATCATGGAGAAGCCCTGCTCTCGCAGCGCTCCTCCAGTTTCCTCCAAATCTCTTACACCATTTATAGGCCAGATACGATACCTGTATACAATGACATTTACAGGTAGTAGTTCCATGCTGTATGTACTGATCCATAGACTGGAATACAGGATGGCTCAATATATCTGACACACACTCCATGTACTCCGGATCATTTATATATTCATTTGCCTCCGGCATTTCCATGAGTGCCACACCTCTTTCTAAATAGCTCTGCCGTCTGAAAACGGCGTCACCTGACTTGATACGTTAGCCAATGAGCCAGTCATAAAGTTCCTGATACTTGGCTGCAGATGTTCCCCAGGAGAAATCAGCTGCCATATCACGGTCTATGATCTTGTTCCACTCACGGCGTTTATTGTAGTAAATATATTTTGCGTAGCGCACGCTTCCAAGCATCTCATGTGCATTGTAATTTGCAAAGGAGAAGCCTGTTCCTGTGCTTTCAAATTCATTGTAAGGCTGTACGGTGTCCCTTAAACCGCCGGTCTCTCTGACAATCGGCACGGTACCATAGCGCAGAGCCATCAGCTGGCTTAAACCACAAGGCTCAAATAAGGACGGCATTAAAAATGCATCACATCCTGCATAGATCCTGTGGGACATTTCCTCAGAGTAATAGATCTGGGCGGATACACGGTCATGATATTTCCAGTCATAATGACGGAACATGTTCTCATAACGCTCATCGCCTGTACCTAATACTACCAGCTGCATATCATCGCTGCAAAGCTCATCCATAACGCCCTGTACCAGGTCAAGTCCCTTCTGGTCAGTAAGACGGGAAACGATACCTACCATGAACTTCTTCTCATCTACAGGAAGTCCCAACTGCTGCTGAAGAGCTTTCTTATTTTTCACCTTTTCCTTACGGAAGTTCTTTGCTGTATACTGCTGTACAATGTATTTGTCTGTTTCCGGGTTAAAATCATCGTAATCGATACCATTTACAATGCCGCGCAGGCTGTTGGCCCTTGCGCGCATCAGGCCGTCTAAGCCTTCACCGTAAAATGGCATCTTGATCTCTTCGGCATAAGTGTTGCTTACGGTGGTAATGGCATCTGCATAAACGATACCGCCCTTTAACAAGTTGCCGTCTTTATATGCTTCTAACTTATCCGGTGTAAAATAATAATCCGGCAGTTCGGTAAATCTCTGAATGGTCTTTACATCCCATACGCCCTGAAATTTCAGGTTGTGGATGGTGATAACAGACTTCATATTGCGGTAGAAATCCCCGCCGTGGAAGCTGTCCTTTAACAGAACCGGAATCAGACCTGTCTGCCAGTCATGACAGTGTACTACATCCGGCTGGAAGCCGATCACTGGCAGTGCAGAAAGTGCTGCACGGCAGAAGAAACAGAATTTCTCCAGATCCCAATACCAGTCCCCGTATGGCTTTGGTCCATTAAAATAGCTTTCGTTATCAATAAAGTAAAATGTAATTCCCTCATGTACATACTGAAGGATGCCCACATAACGGCTCTGTCCCAGGTAGTCCATATAAAAATGGTCCACATACTGCATCTTGTCCCGCCATTCCTGCTTGATGCACAGGTATTTGGGGATAATGACTCTTACATCAAAGTATCTTTTGTCAAAACACTTTGGAAGTGAGCCAACTACGTCTGCCAATCCCCCTGTTTTTATAAATGGTACTGCTTCAGATGCCGCAAATAAAATCTTTTTCATCCAAACCTCCCTCTCCTGAGTTAACAGGCGGCGTTTTGCCTTAATCTATAGTATACCGTACTTTTGTGAAATAAGAAAGAAGTTATTAGTAAATTTTTTATAACGAAATCTTTACAGACTCACGACCCCCGCACTATCGCGCTCTACTGCCTGCTAACGCAGGCGGTTCGTTCGTTAATGGTCCAAGAAAAACAAATGCCACCTGCGGTGTCGCTTGTTTTTCTTTTGGACTCATTACACCCCGATTTTCTTATAGTCCAGGCATATTTTATCCGCGATCAGCGCGATAAACTCTGAATTGGTGGGCTTTCCTTTCCCCGTACTGATGGTATACCCGAACAGCTCATCGATCACCTCTAAACTTCCTCTGCCCCAGGCAACCTCAATGGCGTGGCGGATGGCTCTTTCTACGCGGCTGGAACTGGTATAATTTTTCTTTGCTATCTCCGGATATAGGATCTTGGTCACAGCTTCCATCATTTCCCGGTCCTTTACTACCATGGTAATGGCATCCCTCAGGTACTGGTATCCTTTTATATGGGCCGGAATGCCTAATTCGTGGAGCATTTTGGTGATATCTGTTTCTAAATGCTCCTTTAAGTATTCTTCCCGGTTACATTCTTCCTCTTCCGGCGTAGCAGCCTTCTTTGGCGCTTCTAACACTTTTCCCGGAACCGGACGGACCGGGCGGTTTCCAATGCGGCGGATCTTATTTACCAGGATCTCCTTATCAAAAGGCTTCATAAGAAAATAGTTGGCCCCCGCCTTAAAGGCATCCTCTGTCATCTGCTCCCCGCCTACAGCACTTAAAACGATAAATGCCGGATTTTTAAACATAGATGTTTTCTTTTTAATATTTTCAACCACAGTAATGCCGTCCACTCTTGGCATGACCAGGTCTATTAAAACAACGTCAGGCTCGGTATCTTTTATCATGTCAATGGCGTCTTTTCCATTATCAGCCCGGCCGATCACTGAAAGTCCGGCTTCGGAACTGATCATTTCATCTAACGTGTTTAATATCATAGGATTATCATCTACAATTGCAACATTTACATTTTCCATGTTTCTACCTCCTGCATCCCCTAACGCAGTCATATTCTTCATCACTCTGCCGCGTTAAGTCTTTTATGGTAGCTATTATA
>CAVDQU010000088.1:0-11613 GCA_963611035.1 Agathobaculum sp. | reverse complement strand
GTAAAAGATTATCCCGACTTTTTTGATATATTTTCACAGAAAAACGGTGTATTCCGCCAGAATTCCGGATAATCACAAAGTCGGGATAAGTGGTGTTATCCTGAATTCAGGATAACACCACCTGGCATACGGTTCCGTACCAAGGCGGTTCTTTAGTTTTCACAAAACTGTCAGATAATAGTCAAGCATGGATGTATATCCTAGCTTGGCTATTATTTTGTTTGAAAAGATTTGGTTCAGCACTTTTGCCATTCTCCAATAACCTTTTCTACTATTGGCTAATTCCATTGCTTTCCAATGTTCCATCCCCAATGCTTTCAGCATTCGGTATTTCGTTTTGATTTTCTTCCATTGTTTCCAGTAAACAGCTCTGATACGTCGCCTTGCCCATTCATCCGTTGTTTTGAGTAGCCCTTTCATATCTGCAAGTTTGAAATAATCCACCCATCCCCGCACATAATCTTGGTACTGCTTTTCACGTTCTGTATTGCTGATTCCTCTATTTCTGTCTGTCAGTTCTCTGATTCTGTTCTTCATTTTGTTTACTGACTTTGGATGTACTCTGAATCTGCATTTTCCTTTATATCTATAAAAGGAATAGCCAAGGTACTTGACTTTGCTGATGTGTGCAACTTCTGTTTTCTTCCTGTTTACCTTCAAGAATAGTTTTCCTTCGATAAATGGAATGATGTTTTTCAAAGTTCTTTCCGCACTTCTCCTGCTTTTACAGAAAATCATGCTGTCATCTGCGAAGCGAACAAATCTGTGTCCTCTGCGCTCCAACTCCTTGTCCAACTCATTGAGCATGACATTACTGAGTAACGGGCTTAACGGACCTCCCTGTGGCATTCCCTTCTCTGTCCTCTCAAACATCCCGTTTACAAGTACTCCTGCATTAAGATATTTGTGTATCAGCGAGATTACCCTGCCATCCTTGATGGTTCGTGACAATACCTCTATCAGCTTACTCTGACACACTGTATCGAAGAACTTTTCCAAGTCCATATCTACTACATATGCGTAGCCTTCATTTACATTCTTTTGGCATTGTCTGAGAGCATCATGCTGCCCTCTTTTCGGTCTGAAACCAAAACTATTCTCTGAGAACTGCTCCTCATAGATTGGTGTAAGTTCCTGTGCGATTGCCTGTTGGATTACCCTGTCAACCACCGTTGGAACTCCAAGTTTACGAAACTCGCCTTTTGTTTCCTTGGGTATTTCTACCCTTCGAACTGGGTTAGGCTTATATTTGCCTCCCCTTATCTCTTGGATTAGGGTTTCCTGGTTTTCTTTAAGGAAGGGTAGAAGTCCATCCACCTGCATACCATCAATTCCACCTTTACCCTTGTTTTTCTTGACCTGCTTATAGGCTTTGTTTAGATTGTCCTTTCGCAAAATCAAATCCAAAAGATTGTTCGTCCAATAGTCTGTGATGACACCGCTCTTTTCAGTAATCTTTGAGTAGTCGAACACTTCTGCATACTCTTTCTGTTCCGCAGATACCATTTGCAGATAGTCCTCTATATGAAGTTGTCTGTTCTTAAATCTACTTTCAGTTACATTCATTGCTTGTGTCTCCTAAAGTTCAGCCCTTCGCCAGTGTTTGCAACCACTGGTTTACTATGGCTTCTGCTGACTTCTCGCCATTCGTTGTTACTGACGGATTTCATACTCTGTTTCCATCCGCTGACGAGACCTCCCTTGGTACCACACGTTTCTTTCTCTCCATATATCTGCCACATTTACTACAGCTAATTCCGAGTAGTTATTGGACTTCGGTTTGTACAGCAACCTTATCCTTAACTGTAGCCTGATGTGATTTCTATTCGTCAGACCAGAGATTTGCCTTCACCTTCCTTCAGATTCCCCTCACGTTAATCACAGTGTTTCTGTGAATAGGACACCCTTGGTGTTCAGCTGTATCCTTCCCACTACCAGGGCGGATTTGGGACTTTCACCCGTTAGAAACGTGCGCCGCAAGGCGCACTGTGATAACCCGCAGGTGGTTTTCCACCTGCGGAGTTTCCGCATTGACAGGAATCCGGTCAGGTCAGTGACAGCCGAATAGGTTAGTTCAGTGACAGCTCATGAAATCAATAACACACAATACTCTTGATCGCAGCCAGATATAATCGCCCTTGTATTTAAAATGATCTACATTATCATTATAAATAACAAACAGATCCTGACTAAACAGGAACCAGTCATCGATCTCCTTTAATTCTACAGTTTCAACCGGGCCTTCCAGAACCACACGGTTGATCGGTGTCACGATTCCATATACCATATTTTCAACCTGGAGATGAAGGTCTACACCAGACTGAGGAGTTTCTTTCAGTTTAAAGACAGGTGCCTGTGCATTTACTACATGGATCGGAACTAAAGCGCTTGTACCTGCAGTGGACTCTACGCGGACATAATATCTTCCGTTATTTGTGAAATTGCCCTGAGGAGCTTTAATAGTCAGCTCACCTACTTTGCCGCTTCCGTGAGCAACATTTTTTGCACGGTCAAATACCAAAGCACTGTTAATGGTATTTTTATTCTCACCATACTCTACCAGCTGAAGGCGATTGATCCCATCATACCATTCCTTCTCTTCATCGGTATTGTAGTTAAACATAATGGTTACAGTTGCCTTACCATTTTCATCTAATTCTGCATCTGGTGAATAAGCAGGATGAGCCACTGGCTTTTCACCAAGTGCAAATGTGGTCTTGGAAGGTGAGTATCTTACGGAACCGTCATCTGCGTAGTTGGTCAGATAGTAATCCCAGAGTGCTACTGGTCCGTGAGTCAGGATCTTCTCCGGCAGATAGTTGGTTCCTGTATAGATCACACCGTTTGTAGCTTCGTCATCCAGGGAAACAGTCTGTGTCTTGGCAGCATCTGCTGCATTGCTTACGGTCAGTTCAGATGGTGGCTTAATAACAGCCAGCTTGCAGATACTTCCGTCGTCAGTTACATTAGAAAGAGCAGCTGTTACGTCTACACCGTCTGCATATACCTTGGTGTTGCCTGCATTGTAGCCATCTTCAAACGCTACTGTGATCCACCATCCAAGGGAATTTACCTCAACCAGCTTGGTCTCGTCTTCCTTTACAAATACAGATTTAGTCTGGTCTGCATTGTTATTGGAATCATCTTTGCTGCTATTGTCGTTATTGTTGTTATTATTGCTATTGTTTGTATTATTACTGTTATTATTGTTTCCAGCATTATTATTATCAGATGCATCGCTTCCTGTATTGGAGCTGCTGGAATTGCTACGGCTGCTTCCGCCGCCACCGCCGCCGTTTCCACTTCTTACAGTGGTGCCTGTGGACTTGTTCTTTGCAGGGTCGCTTGCATAGCCTTTTCCTTCTACTACCTGCACTTTGCCGTTTTCATCTACCCACTGGCCGTCTGCATTTACCTTGTAACCATCTGGGGTTACGCCGTTTGCAAACATTTTTCCATGATTTACGCCAGCAGTTGGCTCAAAATAATAGCTGCGTCCGTCAACCCACTGCCATCCGGTAACAGCTGCACCTTCGGTACTGTCTGCTGTAGTGCTGAAGAAATACCAGCTTCCCTTGGCATCCTGATACCAGCCGGTAGTCATCTTTCCTTCTAATGCATCCGGATTTGCGTTGAAATAATAAGTACGGTCATTCATGCGAAGCATTCCGGTAGCCATGATCCCGGTCTCTGGCTGCAGATAATACCAGCCGCTTGCGGTCTGGATCCATCCTGTTGCCATTTCGCCTGATGGCTTTCTGAATTTCCACCCTGCTTCTTCTTTCACCCAGGTTCCTGCCTGCATCTGTGACCCGGTCGTTGTCTGTGCACCGAAAGCAGTGCCTGCCTGCAAAGTTGCAGCCGCAAGGAACATGGCTAACAGTGCTTTTGATCTTCCTCTTTTTCTCATACGTACAAAACTCCTCTTTTGTGTTGGGTTAATGTTGCCTAACTCATAGTTAAGTTAGTAAATACTAACCTGAATTTTTTCGTCAATGCCGCGGGGAAGTTTCATTGCGATAATTTTTTTCAATAAGGAATAATGTGTGTTATTGGAAAAATCTCCATTTTAAAATATTGTTATCCGTTTATTGTTATGGTTTATCGAGAATAATGCCAAATTGGCTTAAATAAAGGATTGGTTGAATTTGTCAAAAAATAGAACAAACAGATAAAGGGGCTGCTAAAAGCAGCCCCTGCATTATCAAGAATTTTTCTCAGGTTTTAAGATCGCATATCTTTATATAGCGGACACTTCAATTGTAACTCGCTGTCTTTTTTAAAGATTACTCTCCATTTTCTCACGAAGCTCTCTGGTAGTCTTTTCAATATCTTCTGCTGCAAAAATACCGGATACAATGGCAGCACCCACTGCACCGCTCCCTTTCAGCTTTTCAATATTATCCAGGCAGATGCCGCCGATGGCTACCACCGGGATCTTTACGGACGCGCAGATCGCCTGCAGCTGCTCCATACTCATTGGACGGGCGTCCTTTTTGGTAGATGTTCCAAATACAGCGCCGCTTCCCAGATAATCAGCGCCCTGGGCCTGGGCTTTTAATGCCTGTTCTACGGTCTTGGCTGTGACTCCCAGGATCTTATCCGGTCCTAAAAGTTTTCTTGCAAGGCCTGCATCCATGTCATTCTGGCCTACATGGACACCGTCCGCGCCGCAAAGTTCAGCCAATTTTATATTGTCATCGATCAGGAGAGGAACATTGTATTTTTCTGTAAGGGCACGCATTTTTTTCGCCTCTTTCAGGTACTCTTCCACGTTGTCATCCCGCAGTCCTTTTTCACGAAGCTGCACCATGGTAGCACCGCCTTTTAAGGCTGCTTCTGTCTGCTCATAAAGGCTCATTTTCCCGGTCCAGGTCCGGTCGGTTACTGCATAGATCAACAACTGGCTTTTGTCAAATTTCATGGTTCTCTCCTTTTCCCAAATGCACTCACAAACACGCGCTTACGCGCTCTATTGTCTGCTATCGCAGACTGTTTGTTCGTTAATGGCCCAAGAAAAACAAATGTCTGCTTCGCAGCCGCTTGTTTTTCTTTTGGGCTCATTTCATTCATCAAAAATACTTACGATCTCGCCGTCTAAAATGCGGTTCATATTTTTCACAGCACAGAAGTTTCCGCACATGGAGCAGGTATCTTCTTTTTCCGGCTTGGCAGACGCACGGTAGTTTCTGGCTTTTTCCGGATCAATGGAAAGCTCAAATGTCTTTTCCCAATCCAGCTTCTTTCTTGCCATTCCCATCTGGCGGTCCCATTCAGAAGCTCCTTTGATGCCTTTTGCAATGTCAGCTGCATGAGCTGCGATCTTAGAAGCGATGATACCTTCTTTTACGTCATTCAGATCCGGCAGTCTTAAGTGTTCAGCCGGGGTTACATAGCATAAGAATGCTGCGCCGTAGGTTGCTGCAATGGCACCGCCAATAGCCGCTGTAATATGATCATATCCGGGTGCGATATCGGTAACCAACGGTCCTAATACATAGAACGGTGCGCCCTTGCAGATGCTCTGCTGGATCTGCATATTGGCTGCGATCTGGTTAAGTGGCATATGACCCGGTCCTTCTACGATCACCTGGACATTTTTCTCCCAGGCTCTCTTTGTCAGCTCCCCTAATGTTACCAGCTCTTCGATCTGAGAAACATCCGTAGCATCTTCTAAGCATCCCGGACGGCAGGCGTCACCTAAACTGATGGTCACATCATATTTCTGGCAGATATCCAGGATCTCATCAAAATGCTCGTAGTATGGATTTTCCTTCCCGGTCATCTCCATCCATGCAAAGATAATGGAACCGCCTCTGGATACAATGTTCATAAGGCGTTTATTTTTCTTAAAACGCTGGGCAGTAGCACGGTTAATGCCAATGTGGATCGTCATAAAATCCACACCGTCCTGTGCGTGCATTTCCACGATTTTTAACCACTCTTCCGTAGTAATATCCTTCAGTGCCTTATGATAGTATACCACTGCGTCATAGATCGGTACAGTGCCAATGATGGCCGGGCACTCGGCAGTCAGTTTTCTTCTGAATTTCTGGGTATCTCCCCAGGAGCTTAAGTCCATAATGGACTCTGCGCCCATTTTTACTGCGTCATTTACTTTCTGAAGCTCCATATCCAGGTCTTTGCAGTCTCTGGATGTTCCCAGATTTACATTGATCTTGGTCTTTAACATGGAACCGATACCGTTTGGATCCAGGCATTTGTGGTTCTTGTTTGCGGGAATAGCAACTTTTCCCTCTGCCACCAGCTGCATTAACCGGGCTGTATCCATCTGCTCTTTTTCTGCTACTGCCTGAAGCTCCTTTGTAACAATTCCTTTTCTGGCAGCATCCATCTGTGTTGTGTAATCCATAGTTATTCTCCTTTTTAATGATTTTTCCACAGAAGGGGCACCTGGGCGGAGCGTTTTCCACATTTACCGCAGATATTTCTGCCATGCCGGTGGATCATCTGCATCTGACGGCACAGAAAAACGGTCCGCCCACATAAGGAACGGACCGCAAAATATACGCATGATACGCAAATATAATATGCGACACATTATTTCCCTACGTTGGCATTACCCACATCAGGTACAATAGGTCGAAGTTTGATTACTTCCTCTCAGCCTGCTTCACAAGCTCCCTGTTCGCATTCAGAATAGCATTAGTTGGTAAAAATTGTCAATAGGTTTTTTCACTCGTTAAAGGCGCAACGAAAACAAATGCCGCCTTTGGCGTCGCTTGTTTTCGTTCTGCGCTCTTTATATCCGTCCTCCGCATTTAGGACAATAATTATAGTCCTCATCTGTCTCGAATCCGCAGCGCATACATTTCTTATGGGGATTTCCAGAGCCTTCCTGCCAGGTGCGGATGTATTTCCCTTCCTGGACCAGGTGGAGATCTGCGGATGTGATCTTCGGTTCTTCTCCCTTTAATATGGCTTTTCCGATCTCCGGCTCCAGCTCATAAATGGCGCTGCAGCAGGAAGTCTGCACATAAAAATGTTTATTCCACTTAAACAGCGGGATAAAGAAAAAACTGAAATACATATAGGTCATAAAGACCTGACACTGGCTGTGGCTGCCGCAGCTTTTGCAAAGGATGCTCCTTGCATAGTTAAGCAGCTTCCGGCCCTGACTGATACCTCCGATAAACAGCATCTTGCTGTCCTCCTTATTATAAAAATGGCATAACACCAACATGATCATATACGAGACTTACAAACCTGCACGATACAATGAACTGACTGCTTTATAAACAGCGATCCACTTTTTCAGCCCGGACTGCCTTTTTTCTTCTGTTCCGGCAGCCCGTTTTCCTGCATGCATCAGTCCATCCACTGCACTTCTGGCGCTTGCCACGGCGTAGTTTCCTGTAAGGCAGAAGCCTTTTTCCAGTCGTGAAAATGCTCCCGTAAAACCAAGATTTCTGCTTCCTGCAGGAACCGTTTTAGGCCGGTCCGTAAAATGGTGCGGTTTAAGAGGCAAAATACCGCCTCCCGGCCCTGTAAACATTTCCGGAGCTCCCAATGCTATATGCAAAGCAGCCGTTTTTTCCCATAATTTTCCAGAATCGCTGTCATTTTCCATAATGCAGATATCCCCGGAACCTAAATTTATCTTTTCAAACACAAAGGATTCCCGGTCTGTTTCTTCTTCCTGCAATCTGCGCTTTACATACAGCTTTTTCACAGCCAGACCACTTCCGTTTCCATTGTCATTTTCAAGCTCCAGATCTGTTACCCGGCTGTTTTCCGTCAATAAAACACCTTTGCGGCGCAGATACTGCTTCAGGGAATGGATCATATCCTCTGTTTCTTCTGGTGAAAGGAACAAAAATGGCCCATTCAGCTCACACAGACTTCTGCGAAATTCTGTGAGGCTGCTCTCTTTTTCCAGTCCAAAGACGCACCGGCACAGCTGCCACAAGTTTGTCTCAAATATATGAGGCGTTTCCAAAAACCAGTCTTCTATGCTTAAAACATCCAGCTTCTCTTCATCGGTGCACAGCAGCCGCCAAAGTGCTGGGAAATCGGTACGGTCCAGGCATTCTCTGCCTTCTGTTTTTGGGAAAGTAAATACTTTCTCCCCGGAACCTGGTATTTTCCCGGACAATTTCAGAAAATCTGCGCAGTTTTCCCTGCTTACTACAAGAGAAGTATTGCTCTCCTTAGACCTGTCATTTTCCCCAAACACCATAATACTGCTGCCGGGAAAATGGCAGTCTTTTATCAGCCAGACTGCTGCTGCCAGCGCACTTAAACCGCTTCCCATGATATAAGCTTTATGCTTTCCATAATCCCTGCTGCGCACTACAGCGGCTTCTACAGCCGCCAGTCTGGCATCATTTTTCGCTTTTTTATCTTTCTGTATCTGATAGGTCCATGCACCGGCCGTGGCGCCTGCTGCTGCAGCTGCCGCCAGCCGGATCCATCTTTTCTTATCTGACATAGGCATTTTGCCTTTCTTTTTAATAAAAGTCAAATGTCTATGCGTCCTTGCGTACAAGCACGCAGTCCGCATAGCCGCTTGACAACGCTTTTATAGTAAGTAGTTCGCCAACTGCGCAAACTGCTCTAAGTTTAATGCTTCCCCACGGACAGAAGGAGATACGCCCAGGCTTTCAATGGCCTTTGTGATCTCTTCTTTAGAGAATGAGATCTCCGGTGAGTTATTTAAACCGTTCTGCAGCGTTTTTCTCCTCTGGTTAAAGGATGCCCGGATCAGCTTAAACATTAACTTCGGGTCTTTTACCTGTACCGGCGGCTCCTGATAGCGGGTCAGACGGATCACTGCTGAACCTACATTTGGCCTTGGGATAAAGCAATTCGGCGGTACGTTTGCCACAATATAAGGGCTTGCGTAATACTGCACAGCCAGAGACAGTGCGCCGTAATCTTTGGAACCTGGTCCCACCTGCATACGGTCTGCCACTTCTTTCTGGACCATAACAGTGATATTGTCAATAGGCACATTGCTCTCAAACAGCCCCATGATGATTGGGGTAGTAATGTAATAGGGCAGATTTGCCACTACCTTGATGGGTCTGCCGTTATTGTATTCCTTCACCAGTTCATTGATATCCACTTTCAGGATGTCCTGGTTGATGACTTTTACATTGGAATAGTCCTTTAATGTATCTGCAAGGATCGGCAGCAGATTGGTGTCGATCTCCACTGCAACCACCTGTCCGGCGCTTTCCGCCAGATACTGGGTCATGGTGCCGATGCCCGGACCGATCTCCAGAACACAGTCATCTTTTGTAATGCCTGCTGCGCTTACAATCTTTTCCAGAACATGGGCATCGATCAAGAAGTTCTGGCCGAAACGCTTCTGGAATGCAAACTGATATTTCTGGATGACTTCTATTGTTTTTTTCGGATCTGATAATTTCTGATTCATCTATGTTTTACCTGCTTTTGTCTTCTTTCTGATCTTTCTAACTTTCTGCTATTGCAATCATTCTGTACTATATTGTTTTTCAATCTTACCGCCTGCGTCGGGCAATGTTATGGCTCCAAACGGTAAAGCCTTCTGGCATTGTCCCAGGTCATTTTCTCCACTGTCTCCCGGTCCACTCCCTTAAGAGCCGCCAGCTGGTCTGCCACATAGGTCAGGTTCAGGGAAGAGTTTCTCTTTCCACGGTTTGGAACCGGCGCCAGATAAGGGCAGTCGGTTTCCAGCACCAGGCGGTCAAGTGGGGCATACTCTACGGTTTCCACCAGCTTTCTGGCATTTTTAAAAGTAAGCACACCGCCGATCCCAAGGAAAAATCCCATGTCCAGATATTCTCTTGCCATTTCCTTTGTATAGGAAAAGCAGTGGATCACACCGCCAATGTCTGCCCCGTGTTCTGCCTTCATAATGTCTAAAGTATCTTTGGCAGCTTCACGGCTGTGGATGATTACCGGAAGCTTTAACCTGCGTGCCAGGTCTAACTGGGCCACAAACCATTTTTTCTGGATCTCTTTGTCCGGCTCTTCCCAGTAATAATCCAGACCGATCTCGCCGATGGCACGGACTTTACCGTCCTGTCTTTCCGTACACCAGGTCTCAATCTGTTTTAAGCCTTCATCGGACAGCTCCGCACTTTCACTTGGATGTACGCCTAAAGCAGCATACATGAAATCATGTTTTCTTGCAAGTTCCAGTGTTGTTTTGCAGCTGGAAAGGCTGGCAGCCACGTTTGTAACAGCGCCAATGCCATTTTCCTTAAAGGTTGCTAAAAGCTGCTCTCTGTCTTCGTCAAAGGCTTCATCGTCATAATGAGCATGTGTATCAAATATCATGTTCCTTATACCTCCTGTGCATTAAATACATACTTGTCCAGGCGGTCAAAGGCTTCTTTTACTCTGGACAGCGGCAGAGCCAGGTTCATGCGGATATGACATGGGCCGTGGAATGCCACGCCGTCCTGCCAGATCACGCCTACCTCGATGCCTGCTGCCTGAAGCTCTGTAATGGTCTTTCCATGGTTTTTGCACCACTCTGTGCAGTCTAAGAAGAGCATATAAGTGCCTTCCGGTTTGGAAACATTGACGCCCTCAAAGTGTTTTTCAATATAGTCGCAGGCATAGTTTACATTTTCACTTAAAACCTCTTTTAATTCATCTACCCATTCATAGCTTTCTGGTTTATATGCACCGATCAGTGCATACATGGATAACAGGTTCATGCTGTTATAGTGGCTTAAAGAAGACTCTTTTAAGATCCGTTCTCTTAACCAGTCGTTGTAGATAATATGATAACTGCCGATCAGTCCAGCCAGGTTAAAGGTCTTGGACGGAGCATAGAGAGCTACAGTCCTCTGCTTTGCATCCTCTGATACAGACTGGGTTGGAATATGCCTATGTCCATTTAAGATCAGGTCAGACCAGATCTCATCAGAGATCACATATACATCATGCTTCTTATAGATCTCCATGGCCTTTTCGATCTCCCAGCGCTCCCATACACGGCCGGTTGGATTGTGAGGACTGCAGAAAATAGCTGCATGAATATGATTTTCTACGATCTTCTTCTCCATGTCCTCAAAATCCATGCGGTATACATTATTCTCATCTTTTACTAATGGGCTGTGGACAATGTGATAGCCGTTATTAGTCAGGCTGTTAGTAAAGCCGATATAGGTTGGGGAATGTAAAAGCACACTGTCTCCTTTAGAACAAAGTACATTTAATGCACTGACTACACCGCCTAAAACACCATTTTCATACCCAATATGCTTTGGCTCCAGTCCTTCTACACCATTTCTGGTCTTATGCCACTGGATAATCGCATCAAAATATTCCTCTCTGGGTTCGAAATAGCCATAAGTGGTATGCTTTGTTCTCTCAATGATCGCCTCCGGAATGGTATGTACAGCCGGGAAGTTCATATCTGCCACCCACATTGGGATAATGTCAAAACCTTCCTTCACTTTCCCCGGCCACTTGATCCAGTCAGCCTCAAATGGTTCCACTGCAATAGAGTCTTTTCCTTTTCGGTCTAAAACTGTTGTAAAATCGTATTTCATCGTGTTTTCGTCCTTTCAATAATACACTGATGTTCTTTTTCTTTCACATCGTAATTAATACCAACCATAAGTATATCACCTGTATACTGTTTTAATT
>CAVDQU010000087.1:0-11751 GCA_963611035.1 Agathobaculum sp. | reverse complement strand
GTGCACTGTTGTTGGAAACTACAGGAGTTTCTGTCTTTGCGTACTCTTCCTCAATTGCACGGATCTCGTCTTTGGTCATGTCTACGGCGCTGAATACAAAATCAACGCTGGCAGCTACTTTCTCTACCTCGTTTACATTCATAACAACCAGTTTCTTTACTGCCTCCGGCATAGGAGTGGTCATTTTCCAGCGGTCACCTACTGCTTCTTCGTAGGTTTTTCCTGCTGATCTTGGGCTGGCAGCTACTGTAACCACCTCATACCATGGGTGATTTTCCAGCAGAGAGATAAATCTCTGTCCTACCATACCTGTTGCACCTAAGATACCAACTCTTAATTTCTTTTCCATAGTTCCTCTCCTCATCTCTTGCAGGGCCATGGGGCAGCCGCTGCGTTCGTTTTTGTCCCGTATCGGGGAATCTTTTCCTATCCTATAACAAAGTCAGGAAAAATGCAACCAAAAATTCGTCATTTGCGTACATTTGTATTCGTGATGCGGACGCGACTTTATTTTTGTTTGCCGGAAGCTTAACTTAAGCGAACCTTACTGCCTTTTCCATCCCTTTTTGCCAGTTTTAATCTGTTTAAATGAACTTCCTTGCCTTTATAGTCGATGATCGGGTTCTCACCAATAAGATATACGGTCTCCAGTTCTTCATTCTTTGCCAGACGGATCCCCCGGACACCTCGGGACGCTTTTTTAAGAACAGAAATCTCCTCTAACGGGAACCGCAGGAAGGTGCCGGCTGTAGTCTGGAGCACAACGTCTGTTTCACCATTTACCATGGTTACAGAAACTACGCTGTCCTCATCCTGGAGCTTGGTTGCTGCTACGGTACGGTTATTGGTCTCAAACTCTTCTCCCGGCACCTGTTTTACCATGGCAAGGCGGGTTGCAAATAAGAGGATGCGGCCCTTCAGTTCACGAGCTGTGGTGAGAAGACAGATGCTTTCATTTCTGCCATCGTATTTGCTTAAATTCTCGACGGGGACGCCCTTATCACGCAGCTTACCGGCGGGAACGTCCATAGCCTTGATCTGGTGAAGGACACCGGCAGAGGTAAACAGACACAGCTTGTCTGTATTTAAGCAGCGGAGCACATGAACCTGCTCTGTATCTACCGTTTCCTGATTGCGCTCGTAGGTGGATTTATCAAGAAGCTTGCAGTAGCCGAAACGGTCCATGACAAAAACGACTTCCTGAACGGAGATTTCATTTTCCACATAAACGGCCTCTGCCCCGTCTTCAATGCGAGTCCGCCTTGGAATGGCAAATTCTGCCTTGATGGCTGCCAGATCATCCTTGATCACCTGGTTCATAACAGTTCTGCTTCCCAGGATCTTCTTGTATTCAGCGATCTTCTTTAAAGTTTCTTTGTGTTCTTTTTCAAGAGCTAAGATTTCCAGTCCGATCAGCTTATACAGACGCATTTCCAGGATCGCAGAGGCCTGACGCTCTGTAAAATGAAGTTTTTTGGCATCTTCTTCAAAACCGGCCACTTTAAAGTGGATATTGGAAATATCACCGTTTACCAGACATGCCTTGGCATCTTTTAAGTTCTTGGACCCCCGCAAAATAGCAATGATCAGATCAATGCAGTCACAGGCTGCGATCAGGCCTTCCTGGATCTCTTTCTTGTCCAGTTCTTTTTCCAGAAGCACATTGTATTTATGCTCGGTGTTCTGGTACTGGAATTCCATGAAATTGCGCAGGATACCTTTTAAGTTTAATGTTTCCGGTCTGCCGTCTGCAATGGCAAGCATATTGACGCCGAAAGTATCTTCTAACTTGGTTTTCTTATAGAGGATATTTTTAATACGGTCAATGTCTGCATCCTTGCGAAGCTCCAGCACGATGCGGATGCCGTCTTTGTTGGACTGGTTGGAAATGTCCACTACGTCGGTCAATTTCTTGGACTCAACCAGGTCAGCCACATCTACCAGGAATTTATTAATGCCTGCGCCGATCATGGTATAAGGGATCTCTGTGATGATCAGCTTGTCCTTATCTGCCTTCCGCTTGCCCAGTTCTACTTCAAAACGACCTCTTAACTTGATCTTGCCAACGCCTGTTTCATAGATCTGAGCCAGTTCGCTTTTATTTGCAATAATGCCCCCGGTTGGAAAATCAGGTCCCGGCAGATATTTCATCAGTTCTTCTGTAGGAGCAGCCGGGTCGTCAATGTATGCCTGGACCACGTCTACTACTTCTCCCAGATTGTGGGTCGGGATGCTGGTACTCATACCAACGGCAATGCCTTCGGCACCGTTTACAAGTAAGTTTGGTACACGTACCGGAAGGACTTCCGGCTCTTTTTCTGTTTCGTCGTAGTTTGGTACGAAATTAACGGTCTTGTCCAGGTCTTTTAAGTAAACTTCCTGGGCAAATTTCTCCAGTCTTGCTTCTGTATATCGCATAGCCGCAGCTCCGTCTCCTTCAATGGAGCCGAAGTTTCCGTGACCATCTACTAAAGCCATTCCTTTTTTAAATTCCTGGCTCATAACAACCAAAGTATCGTAAATGGAGCTGTCGCCATGTGGGTGGTATTTACCCATGGTATCGCCTACAATACGGGCTGATTTTCTGTGTGGTTTATCATGGTCCAGATGAAGCTGGCTCATGTCATAGAGAACACGGCGCTGAACTGGCTTTAATCCGTCTCTTGCGTCCGGGATCGCTCTTGCAGTGATAACGCTCATGGAATAATTCATGTAGCTTTTCTGCATTTCCTCGCTGTATTCGGTTCTTAATATCTTCTCCGCCATATCTGTCTATCCTCTCTGTTATGCGTCGATCTCTGCTTCGTCTGCATGTTCATAAATAAACTGGCGGCGGGGTCCAACCTCACTGCCCATAAGCATTTCTGTTACTTCTGACGCCATTCTTGCATCTTCGATCTCTACCCGTTTTAATACACGCCGCTCCGGGTCCAGTGTAGTCTCCCAAAGCTGCTCTGCATCCATTTCACCAAGACCTTTGTAGCGCTGTAAGGTAAAATCGCCTGTGTGGGTCCTGCGGTAGCGGTCTAAGTCTTTTTCATCATAGAGATACTGTTCTTCCCCACGCTTCGGGATCACCTTAAATAACGGCGGCATGGCAATGTATACATGTCCGTCATAGATCAGTTCCGGCATGAAGCGGTAAAGGAAAGTCAGTAACAAGGTATCAATATGGCTTCCGTCTACGTCCGCATCGGTCATAAGGATGATCTTGTCATAGCGCAGCTTGGTAATGTCAAAGTCGTTTCCGTAGCCTTCGGAAAAGCCGCAGCCAAAGGAATTGATCATAGTCTTGATCTCTGCGTTTGCCAGAACCTTATCCATAGATGCTTTTTCTACGTTTAAGATCTTTCCGCGGATGGGAAGGATGGCCTGGTACTGGCGGTTTCTGGCTGTTTTCGCAGAACCGCCCGCAGAATCTCCCTCTACGATAAAGATTTCACATTTGGAAGCATCACGGCTTTCGCAGTTTGCCAGTTTTCCGTTGCTGTCAAAAGAAAACTTGGATTTGGTCAGCATATTGGTCTTTGCTTTTTCTTCCGCTCTTCGGATCTTAGCAGATTTCTCCGCACAGCCGATGACACCTTTTAATACTTCTACATTTCGGTCAAAATAAAGCTGCAGCTGATCGCCGGTAACGGTAAATACGGCTTTGGTGGCGTCGGCGCTGGCAAGCTTGGTTTTGGTCTGGCCTTCAAAAATAGGATCCGGATGCTTTACAGCGATCACAGCTGTCATACCGTTTCGGGTATCGGCACCGGTAAAGTTGGAATCCTTATCCTTTAAAATGCCCAGTTCTCTTGCATAGGAGTTGATCAGGGCTGTAAATTTGGTCTTAAAGCCGGCTAAATGAGTACCGCCCTCCTGGGTGAAAATGTTGTTGCAGAAGCCAAGGATATTTTCCTCAAAGGTATCAACAAACTGGATGCAGGCTTCTACCTCGATCTTGTCTACTACACCCTTAAAGTAAATCGGATCATGGACCGGTGTTTTTCCTGCGTTTAACTCTTTTACATAAGCAATGATGCCTTCCGGCTCATGATAGGTGATCTTCTCTTCTTCCCCACTTCTGCGGTTTTCGTAGTGGATCATCAGATTTGGATTTAAATAAGCGGTTTCATGTAAACGGCTCTTTAACCAGTCGGCCTTGAAACGGGTCTTTTCAAAGATCTCCCCGTCTGGAAGGAAGTTGATCTCTGTTCCTGTTTCCCGGCTTTTTCCAATTATGGGAAGAAGACCATTTTCCAGCTCTGTGGTAGGATGTCCCTGATGGTAAGTATCCTGATAAATACAGCCGTCACGGTAGATCTTTACCGTCATATGTTCAGAAAGAGCATTTACAACGGAAGAACCTACGCCGTGAAGACCACCGCTGGTCTTATATGCGTTATTATCAAATTTTCCGCCTGCATGAAGGGTGGAAAGGACCACTCTGGCTGCAGATACTCCCTTTTTATGCATTTCCACCGGAATACCACGTCCATTATCACGGACTGTACAGGAGCCGTCTTTTTCCAGGCGCACGGTGATCTGGGTACAGAAACCGGCCAGATGCTCATCTACTGCATTGTCCACGATCTCGTAGATCAGGTGGTTTAGTCCCTTAGAGCCAACGCCCCCAATATACATACCTGGTCTCTTCCGGACTGCCTCTAATCCTTCCAGGACGGTTATACTGTCTGCATTATATTGTTCCTTTGCCATTTTTCCCTCCATATTATGTTCTCTCATTGAAAAAGCCCTGGGGATATAGGATCGATCCACAGGACTTTTTGACTTTCAGAAGAAGCAGATAACGGGAATCGAACCCGCCTCCTCAGCTTGGGAAGCTGATGTTCTACCGATGAACTATATCTGCAACACGAAAATCATTATAACAAAAACTGCCGGAATTGACAAGTTATTTTTCAGTTCTTGTCGCCGACAGTTTTTGTATTATTTTTTACATTGTATCTTTACTTTTCTGTATTTTCCGACTTTTCTTCGTTTTTAGTCACCGTGACTTCATCTGACGCGTTCACGTCCCTCTTTTCTTTTTTCGGCCACTGCTCCATATCAATAAAGTCTCCTGTCTGCGGGTCTATATGATGAAGACTGCAGTAATCAGGCGTATTCTCGGAATAGTTTTTCTTTTTAAGGGCGCTGTTGATATATAAGGACATGGTCCTGTAGATAACTGCAAAGGTAGGTACCGCAATGATCATTCCCACAAATCCAAACAGTCCGCCAAACAACAGAATGGAAAATAATACCCAGAAACTTGGAAGTCCGGTAGAATCTCCTAAAATCTTCGGGCCAAGGATATTTCCATCAAACTGCTGAAGTACCAGGATGAAGATCAAAAAATACAGACACTTCATGGGATCTACCAGAAGGATCAAAAATGCACTTGGTGCTGCCCCGATAAAAGGTCCGAAGAATGGGATCACATTGGTAACGCCTACGATCACACTGATCAGAAGCACATATGGCATTTTTAAAAACTTCAGGGAAAAGAAACACATGATACCGATGATCAGGGAATCTAACATTTTTCCTGTGATAAAACCACCGAATATCTTATGGGCGAAACGCACCTCACCGATCAGGCGGTTGGCTGCTCTTACATTTAAAAAACCATAGACCATTTTTTTAGACTGGGCACACAATGTATCTTTTATATTTAAAAAGTACACCATAACAATAAGACCGATCAGCAGGTTTTTCAAAACTGTCACAAAGCCGATGACCCCGCTGGAAACGCGGTCAAAGATCAGGGAAATGTTTGGCACCAGATCAGTCGCGATCCAGTTCTGGAAACGCATGACTGCTTCATTGTAGTATGGCATGATGCTTTCCCGGAGATGCTCATTATCCTGAAGGAGCTTTCCAAGCCAGATAGTCAGGTTATTGATATACTCTGTTAAACTGTCCTGAAAACCAATGATACTCTCATAGATCTGAGGGATCAGCATGGAAAACAGGCCGATGACAATGGCAAATAATACAACAAGGCTTACCAGTGTAGCGATCCCTTTCGCAAGTCCGCTGCGGCTGTTATCATTTTTCATGACCTTTCCAAACAGCTTATGGATATATTTTTCCGTCCCATTGTAAACCGGCAGCATCAGATAAGCCAGCACACCGCCGTAAATGATAGGCATAAGGATGGTAACGATCTTTCCTACCACCTTTGCGATCACGGAAAATTTTAATAATGCAAAACATAAAAGAAGGCTGCAGGCGATCACTGTCAGTGCAGTAAGTCCCCAGTCCATAAAAAATCGAAATTTTGAGTTTTTCATATTTTAGTTTTCGGCTCCTGTGGATGATTTTGAAACAGGCAGATGCACCTACTGCCTCTGTCATTTATATGAGTATACCATACTATACCAGATTTTAAAAGCAGACCCGCGTTAGAAAAATGTTTCCAATTCTTTTGTCTTTTTATTTTGTTACAGGATGATCCTTACTAACAGCCACACAGCGGCCACTCCTAAAAGGACGATGGAAAAAGCAGCTGAGAGTCCGAATACAAGTACTCCCACTGCCAGTGAAACAATAAAGCCCAGCACACTGAATACAGCGCCCATTACCTTTCCGCATACTGCAAGCAAAAGGCCGACAAACTTAAATACGCAAACAAGAAATAAAAAAGCAAATATAATACCTATCATTTTATCGTATATTCCTTTCCGGTCAGATTTTTCAAAAAGAAAAAACCTTGCGAATACAAGGTCTTTTATAAAGCCACTGGCCGGACTCGAACCGGCGACCCACGCATTACGAATGCGTTGCGCTACCAACTGCGCTACAATGGCATACTATATTTCATTGAAGAAAGAAATAAGGCCGCTGCAAATGCAGCAGCCTCTTTTCGATGACCTGACCGGGAATCGAACCCGGGTTTACGCCGTGAGAGGGCGTCGTCTTGACCGCTTGACCATCAGGCCGAAATGAATCGAGGCGACGTGATTCGAACACGCGACCTCTGCGTCCCGAACGCAGCGCTCTACCAAACTGAGCCACGCCTCGATCTCGATTACGTTACACAGTATAATACACATTCTTCCGATTGTCAACCATGAATTTTCAAAATTGTTAATTTTTTTTAGACAACTAGAAAAATAATACTACAGCAGGGGCTATGCACCGCTGTCTGCAGCCGCCAGCCCCTGTTTTCTTCTGTGTTTTTTCGCAAAGTTTAAATGCTTCTCATGTAAAAAACACTTAAAAGAACTTCGCAATGTATCCCTGTACCAGAATAAAGATCACGATCAGTGGAAGGATGTAGCTTACGTAAAAACGTGCCCATCTTGGGAACTTAATGCCGGATCCTTCATTTGCTTCTGCCAGGAATTTTTCAAATCCCCATCCATAGCGGCTGGTGCAGAAAAGTAAATAGAAAAGACTTCCGATGGGGAGCAGGTTATCACTAAGGATAAAGTCCTCTAAATCCTGGATATTAGAGCCTGCACCCAAAGGCTGAAAACCGCTCCAGATATTAAATCCGAATACACAAGGAAGCGACAGAAGCGTGATCGCAACTACATTCCAGGCAACGGCCTTCTTTACCGAACAGCCGGTCAGATCAGTTGCGAAGGAGATGATATTCTGGAATACGGCAATTACGGTAGAAAGAGCTGCAAAGGACATAAACACAAAGAACAAAGATCCCCACAGTCTTCCGCCCGCCATATGATTAAACACGTTAGGCAATGTGATAAAGATCAGAGATGGTCCGGAAGTCGGCTCCACTCCGTAGGCAAAACATGCCGGAAAAATGATCAGACCGGCCATAAAGGCAACCAGCGTATCCAGAACGGTAATACTGATAGCTTCGCCGGTGAGACGTCGTTCTTTTCCAATATAACTTCCGAAAATAGCCAAAGCACCGATACCTATGCTTAAAGTAAAAAAGGATTGTCCCATAGCCGCAAAAACAGCTGTTCCCAGTCCTGCTTCGACCATTTTTCCAAAATCAGGCTTTAAGTAAAATTCAAGACCGGGTGCGCCGCCTTTTAATATCATAGAATGGACAGCCAGTGCCATCATAAGTAACAGAAGGCAAACCATCATTCCTTTTGTGATACGTTCTACTCCCGCTACCAGTCCCTGTGCGCAGATGCCAAAACATAAAACTACAACAAAGATCATAAATCCGGTCATTAGCGCCGGATCACCTAACATGCTGGTAAACTCTCCTGCTACCGCATCGGAATCAAGACCTGTAAAATCCCCCCGGAGCATTTTAATAAAGTAATAGATCATCCAGCCTGCCACCGTTGTATAGAACATCATCAGAAGGTAGTTCCCCGCCATTGCAGCATAGCGGACCAGATGCCATTTTGTGCCCTTCGGCTCCAGCATATTGAAGGAAAGGGCTGCACTGCGCTTGCTGGCACGTCCTACGGAAAATTCCATTACTACAATAGGAAGACCCAGGATCAGGAGAAATGCCAGATAGATCAGTACAAAGGCAGCTCCGCCGTAGGCTCCTACTATGTAAGGGAACCTCCATACATTGCCCAGACCGATGGCACAGCCTGCGGAAATCAGGATGAAGCCCAGTCTGGAAGAAAATTTTTCACGTTCCATAAAAAATATAAACCCCCGTTTGCTTTGATTTACGCTGTTTTTCATATTTTTTTCAGCGCATTGCTTTAGCGCTTTGACGCATCAATTACCCTTAAAGCGCAAGAAAGAGTTTTTCCGCACCGTCTGATGTGAAAAAACTCTTTTAAAAATATATCACAAGTTCTTCTACAAGTCAAATAAAGATAACTGATTGGACTTTGGAAGATTCTTCAATAATCCCAGATCCGACATTAAAGAACAGATGGTTCCATTTACCTTGGTACGGCTGGAGAAATCTTCTACTGACAGGAATGGTCCGTCCTTCACTGCATCCACTACTGCTTCCGCCGCCTTTTCACCTAAGCCGTCAATGCTGCTTAAGGAAGGCATCAGCTTTCCGTCTATGATCTGGAAATGTCTTGCTTTTGCCTTGTAAATGTCAATAGGCACAAAATCAAAACCTCTTGCATACATTTCCTGGACGATACGCATATCACGCAAGGTATCCTGCTCCTTCTTTGAAAGGCTGTCAGACCGTTTCTTATAGTCTGCCAGGTAATATTCCAGCTTATCTCTTCCCTGACACATGATCTCATAGGAAAAAGCACTGGCACGGATACTGAAAAAGGCCGCATAATAAGCCAACGGGTAAAAGATCTTACAATAGGCAATACGCCATGCCATCATAACATAGGCAGCCGCATGGGCCTTGGGGAACATGTACTTGATCTTCTTGCAGGACCAGATATACCAGTCCGGCACCCCATGGGCCTTCATTTCCTCTTCCCACTCCGGCTTTAAGCCCTTACCTTTTCGAACACTCTCCATGATGGTAAAGGAAAGTCCCTGTTCCATTCCCCGGGCGATCAGATAGATCATAATATCGTCTCGGGTACAGATCGCCGTCTGAATGGTAGCTTTTCCTTCCTGGATCAGCGTCTGTGCATTTCCTAACCATACGTCCGTACCATGAGCCAGACCGGCAATACGAACCAGGTCGGAGAAATATTTCGGTTTGGTGTCCAGAAGCATCTGCATAGCAAAATCAGTACCAAACTCCGGCACGCCAAGAGCTCCTAAAGGACAGCCGCCAATATCATCCGGTGTGATCCCCAGAGCCGATGTATTCTGGAACAGACTCATAACCTCCGGGCTGTCCAGAGGAATATCCTTAACAGGATCCAGACCGATCAGGTCCTGAAGCATACGGATCATGGTAGGATCATCGTGTCCAAGGATATCCAGCTTTAACAGGTTGTGGTCAATGGAATGGTAATCAAAGTGTGTGGTAACCGTAGAGGTGGTCATATCGTTTGCCGGGTGCTGTACCGGTGTAAAGGAATAGATCTCTTCACCTAAAGGCAGTACAATGATACCGCCTGGATGCTGGCCCGTTGTACGGCGCACACCCACACAGCCCTGGACAATACGGTTGATCTCGCAGTTACGCTTCCTGGTTCCCCTTTCCTCATAATATTTCTTTACATAACCGAAAGCCGTCTTATCTGCCAACGTACCAATGGTACCTGCACGGAAAGTCTGACCTTTACCGAAAATAACCTCTGTATAGTCATGGGCCTTACTCTGGTACTCACCGGAGAAGTTTAAGTCGATATCAGGCTCCTTATCTCCCTTAAATCCAAGGAAGGTCTCAAAGGGGATATCAAAACCGTCTTTCTGCAAAGGTGTTCCGCATACCGGGCACTTTTTATCCGGCATATCGCAGCCCGCCATACCGGAGAATTTGCGCACTTCTTCAGAGTCAAAATCATAATAACGGCACTTTGGACAATGATAGTGAGGACTTAATGGGTTTACCTCGGTAATACCGGACATGGTAGCCACAAAGGAAGAACCAACAGAACCTCGGGAACCTACCAGATATCCGTCCTCGTTGGACTTCCAAACCAGTTTCTGAGCAATGATATACATAACGGCGAATCCATTGGTGATAATGGAATGCAGTTCCCGCTCCAGACGATCTGTTACGATCTTTGGAAGGTCTTCCCCATACATTTCATGGGCGCGGTCATAGCAGATCTTTGTTAAGGTCTTATCAGAATCCGGGATGACCGGCGGACACTTGTCCGGGCGTACCGGTGCGATCTTTTCACACATATCAGAGATCTTGCGTGTATTGGTAACTACCACCTCATAGGCCTTATCCGGCCCAAGATAGGCAAATTCCTCCAACATTTCTTCTGTTGTACGCAGATATAAAGGCGCCTGGTCATCGGAATCCTTAAATCCCTGACCTGCCATGATGATACGCCGGTAGACCTCATCCTGAGGATCCAGGAAATGAACGTCACAGGTAGCGCACACCAGCTTTCCAAACTGAGTTCCCAGATCTACGATCTTTTTGTTGATCTCGATCAGGTCTTCTTCTGTTTTTACAGTACTCTTCTCATCTCGCAGCATAAAAGCATTGTTGCCTAAAGGCTGGATCTCCAGATAATCATAGAAATTCACCAGTCTGGCAATCTCCGCATCAGGGGCGCCACGAAGAAGAGCTTGATACAGCTCACCTGCCTCGCAGGCAGAACCGATCAATAGACCTTCTCTGTACTTGTCCAGAACGCTCTTTGGGATACGGGGACGTCTGGAATAATAATCCAGATGGGACCAGCTGACCAGACGGTACAGATTGATACGTCCCAGATCATTTTTGGCCAGAATGATCACATGGTTGGTAGGCAGCTTCATAATAGTCTGGGCGTCCATGGTACTTAACTCATTTAAGTGGTCCAGATCCTCAATATCACGCTCACGCAGCATCTTTACAAAGGCTGCGAAGATCTCCGCCGTTGCTCCCGCGTCATCTACTGCCCGGTGATGATTTTCCAGGGAAATGTTTAATGCTTTCGCTACTGTATCCAGTTTAAATCTGTTTAAGTTCGGCAGAAGAAGCCGGGCCAAAGACACCGTATCCAGTACAGTCGGCGAAAATGGCAGTCCCAAGGTTTCTGCATAATGGCCGATAAAACCTACGTCAAAGCTGGCATTGTGAGCTACCAACACCGCATCTCCTACAAAGTCCAGAAACTGGGGTAAGATCACATCGATCTTTGGATACGGCAGAACCATAGCGTCATTGATACTGGTCAGTTTTTCAATATCAAATGGGATCGGCACATCCGGGTTTACAAAAGTAGAAAACTTGTCCGTGATCACACCATCTACTACTTTTACAGC
>CAVDQU010000086.1:0-11824 GCA_963611035.1 Agathobaculum sp. | reverse complement strand
GCAAAAGCCATCCGCTATGTATTTAAGGGTATCCGCTGTCTGTTAAAGGGCAAGCTGGAAGTTGAAGTCCTGGATGCAACTGCCATCACCGTTTCTATTATAAGAAGCGACTTTAATACTGCCGGTTCTGTTATGTTCTTATTAGGCATTGGCGAACTGTTAGAGGAATGGACCCACAAGAAGTCTGTTGGCGATCTGGCAAGAAGCATGTCCTTAAACATTGAAAAGGTATGGCAGAATGTAGACGGCACAGAAGTGTTAGTTCCTGTATCCAACATCAAAGAAGGGGACCTGGTAACTGTCCATGTTGGAAATGTGATCCCGTTAGACGGTGAAGTTGTAACCGGCGAAGCGATGGTAAACCAGGCTTCCATGACCGGTGAATCTGTTCCTGTAAAGAAGGAAGCAGGTTCTTATGTATACGCAGGAACTGCAGTAGAAGAGGGCGAGATCACTCTTAAGGTTAAATATGCAGCAGGTTCCACCCGTTTTGAGCGTATTGTAAAGATGATCGAGGATTCTGAGAAGTTAAAATCCTCTGTAGAAGGAAAGGCAGCAAGCCTGGCAGATGCACTGGTTCCATGGAGTCTTGGGGGAACCGCTCTTACCTGGCTGCTTACCCGCAACTCTACAAAGGCACTGTCTATCCTGATGGTAGATTTCTCCTGTGCCTTAAAGCTGGCAATGCCGTTATCCGTACTTTCTGCTATGCGTGAGGCAAACAGCCACCGCATCACTGTAAAGGGGGGCAAGTTCTTAGAGGCTGTAGCTGAGGCAAACACCATTGTATTTGATAAGACCGGTACTCTTACAAAGGCAGAGCCGGTACTGGCAGATATTGTTGTGTTCAATGATATGACTAAGAATGAGATCTTACGGATCGCTGCCTGCCTTGAGGAGCACTTCCCTCATTCCATGGCAAATGCAGTTGTAAAAGAAGCAGTAAAGAGAAAGCTTGTCCATGAAGAAATGCACTCCAAGGTTGATTATATCGTAGCTCACGGTATTGCAACCTATGTAAATGATGAGCGCGTTGTCATCGGCAGCCATCATTTTGTATTTGATGATGAGCAGTGCATGATTCCAGAAGAGCATAAGAAGGCATTTGATGAACTGCCGCCATATTATTCTCATCTGTACATGGCGATCGGCGGAAAGCTGGCAGCTGTTATCCTTATTGAAGATCCGCTCCGTCCGGAAGCAAAGGATACCGTTGACGCATTAAGACGTCTTGGAATCAAGAACATCGTTATGATGACCGGTGACAGCGAGAGAACTGCAAGAGCCATTGCTGAAAAAGTTGGTGTTGACCAGTACTTCTCTGAAGTACTTCCAGAGGATAAGGCCGGATTTGTAGAGTGCGAAAAGGCTATGGGCCGTAAGGTCATTATGATCGGTGACGGTATCAATGATTCACCTGCACTTTCTGCAGCGGACGTCGGTATCGCTATCAGTGAAGGTGCTGAGATCGCAAGAGAGATCGCAGATATCACGATTTCTGAGGAAAATCTGTATCAGCTGGTAACATTAAAAGAGATCAGCAATGGTCTGATGAAGCGTATCCACGGAAATTACCGCTTTGTCATTGGATTTAACTTAGGACTGATCCTTTTAGGCGTTGCTGGTGTGCTGGCACCTGCTACATCTGCGCTGCTGCACAATACATCTACATTGGGCATCAGCTTAAAGAGCATGACCAACCTGTTAAATGACTAGTACATCGTTTCATAAATAACTGGTCTAATCACGCAGGATGCAGATTCGAGTGTGCAGTTCAAAAAACGCAGGCGTAGCGGGCTACGCTGAGGCTTTTTGAACTGTGCAATCGGATTTGCAGACAAGCGAATAGGCTAGTTATTTTGTAAACGATGTACTAGGAAAAGAGAAAAGAATACGAAGAAGCAGAAGCTTAATTTTGATCTATGGATCATATCACCACTTGGTGATATTGCCTGTTTAGAAACATTAAAAAAGCCGCTGTAAGGGAAGAAAATTCCTTTGCAGCGGCCTTTTTGCGCTGTCATGGATCTTGCAGAATGTGTTTCTGTAGAATATTTTTGCTTTAAAACAGCCATGCTAAAGATAAAGATACGGATCAAGAAAAAGAATATAAAAAAAGAGATAGAAAAATTAAGAAAGGCTGGAAAAGGTATGGAGCAGAAAAGAGGAAGAGCCAGTATTTTATTTGAACATCCCCCTGTGATCAAAAGTATTGCCTCTGTAGCAGGGACCAAAGAAGGAGAAGGCCCTTTAGGATCCCTGTTTGACGCAGTAGAGCAGGATGATAAAATGGGAAGGGCAAACTGGGAAGAGGCAGAAAGTGCCATGCAGGAAAAGGCGGCCAGATTGGCGCTGGCAAAAGCCTATCTTACAGAACAGGAAATGGATTACTGCTTTGCAGGAGATCTGTTAGGTCAGTTGATCGCTACCTCATATGGGACAGGAAGCCTTAAGATCCCTCTTTTGGGGCTGTATGGCGCCTGCTCTACCATGGGAGAAGCTTTAGGACTTGGGGCAATGACTGTAAATGCAGGATACGGGAAAAATGTGCTTGCCATGGCTTCCAGTCACTTTGCCACAGCGGAAAAAGAATTCCGTTTTCCTCTTGCCTATGGAAACCAGAGGCCAAAATCCGCTACCTGGACCGTAACTGGCTGCGGGGCTGCAGTAGTGGGAAAACATGGAGAAAAAGGGATCGCCCAGATCGCAGGGGTCACCACTGGTCAGGTGGTAGACGCTGGAGTAAGAGATTCCATGAATATGGGAGCTGCCATGGCGCCTGCAGCCTGTCATACGGTAATGCAGAACTTAAAAGACCTTGAGATCACGAAAGAACAGTTTAAAAATGGCTGGTATGACAAGATCATCACCGGAGATCTGGGAAAAATTGGAAAACAGGCCTTAGCGGATCTTTTAAAAAATGAAGGTCTGGAAGCAGAAGAACTTTTAATGGACTGCGGTATGGAGATCTATGACAGTGGGAAACAGGATACCCACGCAGGAGGAAGCGGCTGTGGCTGTAGTGCATTAGTCCTTGGAGCTTTGATACTGCCAAATATCCAGGCTGGCATCTGGAAACGGGTCCTTTTTATCCCAACAGGAGCTCTGCTTTCTACAGTCAGCTTTAACGAAGGCCAGACCATACCAGGGATCGCCCATGGGGTGATCTTAGAGCGTATGGGAAAATAAGCCAGTTTGTATGCAAATATGAAACCAAATATAAAAATGTGAAAGGCATGAAAAAAAATGGATTATATAAAAGCATTTCTTGCAGGGGGAGTGATCTGCGCCCTAGTGCAGATCTTAATGGAAAAAACGAAAATGATGCCCGGCCGCATTATGGTCCTTTTGGTGGTATCTGGCGTCATTTTAGGGGCCATCGGCATCTACGAGCCCTTTAAAGAATGGGCCGGAGCAGGTGCCAGCGTCCCACTTTTAGGATTTGGGAATACTTTGTGGCAGGGCGTAAAAAAGGCCATAGGAGAGGAAGGCGTTTTAGGCGCTTTTAAAGGGGGACTTACGGCATCCTCCGGCGGCATCACCGCAGCCCTTGTGTTTGGATATCTGGCGTCGCTGGTCTTTAAGCCCAAGATGAAGTAAATAAGTTGTCTGCCCATTAAAACAGGGACTGGTGTAAGTGCATTTACATCAGTCCCTGAATGTTTACATATATTAAAAATGCAAATGTAAAAGTTAATTCCTTGCCCCTGGTCCGGTATATTCCCATTCCGGTGCAGTGGTAGGCTGATAGCCAGGTCCTACAGGCACTACCATAGCTTTTGTAGGATCGGTTGCTCCTCCATCAGAATTTCCTCCGTCTTCAATAGTAGGAGAGATAATGGTGGAATTGTGGCTGTGGATGTTGCAGTAGTCCGGGATGGAGAAAACGGAATCATCGGTTGCCAGATTTTCTTCTCCTTCTGGAAGTACCATGCATACCCGGGAAGTCTTGTTAGGGCAGTATTCCGTAGAACGCTTTCCAGAATCTGCACAGATGCTTACAGCTACATGCTTGTCGCAGACCTCTGTAGGAGCCGTTCCCTTTGCAAAATATTCAGTGTAAACTGCATTTCCTCTTGGGTCGTGGTCACATACGCCGGAAACAGCACGTTTTCCAGACTTGCGGCAGATCTCAGCAGTTTCAATGCTGTCAGGAACGGTAAATCCAGGATCGTCCAAACCTTCATGTACCCGGTTCATGATATTGCGCCAGATATCCTTGTGGAAGGAGGTTCCGCCGTTATCCACATTACCGTGTTTTAACTTCTGGTTGTTGTCGCAACCGCCCCATACACCGGCTGTGTAATAAGGGGTAAAGCCCACAAACCATACGTCGTTGTTGCTGGTAGTAGTACCACTTTTTCCGGCTGCAGACATACCTGTAAGAGCAGCACGGGTACTGGTGGAGTTAATAGATACGCCGGAGCGGGCAAATTTCCGGTTTGCTTTCATGGATTCAGACATGGCATCTGTCAGCAGGAAAGCAGTGGAGTCTTTTAATACCTGTTTGGTCTCCGGTTCATTGTCAATAAGTACTTTGCCGTCATGATCCAGGATCTTTGTAAAGAATCTTGGGGTGGTATAAACACCGCCGTTTGCAATAGCAGCATAAGCAGCAGTCAGTTCCATGTTGGAAACACCTTTGGTGATACCGCCCAGTGAAAGAGCAGCGCCTAAGTCATCCTTGGTGAGAGAAGTAATGCCCATATTTTCTGCATATTCTACACCTAACTGAGGAGTAACCGTCTCCATTAAAGTGCGGACTGCCACAATGTTCATGGAGTAGATAATACCTTCACGGATGTTGGAATAACCGGTAAATCCACGGCTTTCTCCCCACCAGTTGCGGAAGGTCTTTGTGCCGATGGTATAAGGTGCGTCATAGTAAACCGTTCCCAGTGTTGCTCCGCAGGTATCAATAGCAGGAGCAAAGGAAGTAAGTACTTTGAAAGAAGAACCTGGCTGGCGGTAAACATTAGTAGCGCGGTTTAAGGTACGGCTGGCTGTTTTTTCACCGCGGCCGCCGGAAAGAGCTTTTACCTCACCTGTATGCTGATCCATGATAAAGAAGGAAGCCTGAGGCTGTAAAATAAGGTTCTGACGCTCTGCGATCACATCATCCCCGTCTTTTAAAAGCCATTCTTTATACCGGTCAATGTCTGCCTGAACCTCTTCTTTGCTGTTGTAAAGTCCCTCAAAAGAGGTGTCTCCTAACGTGTTTTTGCGGTATGCTTTTAAATTTTCCTCAGAATAATGCTGGGTGGTGCCGTCTGCGTGGTTTACAGAAAGGCGGTATTCCACAGAATATTTTGCAACCGTATAATTGCCAGGGTCATTGACTTCTTCATCCACGATGGCCTGGATCTTCGGATCCTGGGTGGTGTAGATCTTAAGACCGCCGGAGTATACCAGATTGCTTGCCTGGCTTTCGGTGTAGCCTAATTTCTTCATCAAAGCTTCTGTTACCTGATCGATCAGCTCATCGGTAAAATAGCTGTAGTGGGAGCTGGTCTCCTTGGTAGCTGTATTTACATTCTGGATCCGGTCATATACGTCATCAGAAAGAGCCTCTTCCATCTGATCTTTGGTGATATAATTCTGGTCTACCATATTCCGAAGGACGATCTGGCGTCTGGTGTTGTTATTTTCAGGATTGGAAATGGGATTATATCGGGAAGGATTGGAAGTAATAGATGCAAGGACGGTACACTCTGCAAGAGTAAGGTCAGAAACTTCTTTATTAAAATACCGGCGTGCGGCAACCTTAACTCCCAGGGTATTGCTGCCCAGGTTAATGGTATTCAGATAATTGGTGATAATGGTTTTCTTTGTTTCTTCTTTACTTAAACCGGAATTTTTCTCCAGCTGGACTGCCAGATACTGCTCCTGAAGCTTTCGCTCAATGCGGGCGCCCCAGCTTGTCTCCATACCGCCGGAAAAAATGTTGTTTTTGATCAGCTGCTGGGTAATGGTACTTCCGCCGCCGGAATAGTCATCACTGACTACGCCCTTTACCGCTCTGGCAATGGAGCGCAGATCAATACCATCATGAGTCCAGAAACGGGAATCCTCAATAGCAACGAAGGCATTCACCAGATTTTCAGGAAGCTCTTCATAAGTGGCTGATTCACGGTTGGAACCGCTGGTAACAAGGGTCTCTGTGAGATTTCCGTCTGCGTCATAGACCGTAGTGGCAAAGCGGTCCGGCTGAATATTCATAATATCCACAGAAGGGGCATTATCAATAATACCCTTGATCATTCCAAAGCCTACAGCTGCACCTGCAACTGCCAGGAAAAGAAACAGGATAAAAAATGCCTTGAAAATATTAAAAACTAACTTGGATGTGTACTTTCCGGTCTTTGATGAAAGGGACTTAAGCCTTCGCTCAGTCTCATATTGTCCGTAGTTCATATGATCTCCTTTATACAATGTGTCGGCATTTTCAACAGAAAACAGCCGATGAAACTTCTACGATTATACAACAATTTTCAGAAAATGAAAAGGGGGATACGAAATAGCTGCTTGCAAGAGTGAGATAACTATATTATGATAACTATAAATGTTTTATTAAGGAGCGTATAAAGTGGCAGAAAACTGTAAGATTATATATAAGGAAGGAACAGGAGAACTGGTGGAGAAAAAGTCCCGGTTCATTGCCCAGATCCGACCGGTAAAGTCAGAAGAAGAAGCCCTGGCTTTCGTAGAAGAGACCAGAAAGAAATACTGGGATGCAAGGCACAACTGCTATGCCTACATTATTAAAGGAGAAGGAGCAACGCCTACAGCAAGATGCAGCGATGACGGAGAACCGTCTCAGACGGCAGGAAAGCCCATGCTGGATGTTCTTATGGGAGAAGGCCTTATGGATGCGTGTGCAGTGGTCATCAGATACTTTGGCGGTACACTTCTTGGCACAGGTGGCCTGGTAAGAGCCTATTCCGGGGCGGTAAAAGAAGGTCTTGCAAATGCACAGATCCTGGAGAAAAAACAGGGCGTGCGCATGGAAGTGACTACGGATTACAATGGAGTGGGAAAGATCCAGTACCTTGCGGCCCAGGAAGGCATTGACACACTGGACAGCCAGTATACAGATAAAGTAGTATTTATCTTTCTGGTACCGAAAGAGCAGGAAGGAAGCTTCCGGTCAAAGCTGGTGGAAAGCACCAATGGCAGGGCAGTGATCCGTACAGACGGGGAAGTTTTCTATGGAAAGTGCGGGGGCGAGCTGATATTGTTATAAAGTACAAAGAAAATACAATAAAAAAATCCTTGCAATATAAGGAATGGAATGCTATACTACAAAATTGTGGCTGAGACAAAAAGATTCGTATATATAAGTATATATAAAAGGAAGATAATCACTATGAAGACAAAAAGAGAAGATGTAAGAAACATTGCCATTATCGCCCACGTAGACCATGGTAAAACAACTCTGGTAGACCAGCTGTTAAAGCAGAGCGGTGTATTCCGTGCCAACCAGGAAGTTCAGGAACGTGTAATGGACTCCAACGATATTGAGCGTGAGAGAGGTATCACCATCCTTTCCAAGAACACAGCTGTATTTTACAAAGATACAAAAATCAATATCATTGACACACCAGGACATGCAGACTTCGGCGGTGAAGTAGAGCGTGTACTGAAAATGGTAAACGGTGTTGTACTGGTAGTGGATGCTTACGAAGGTCCTATGCCTCAGACAAAGTTCGTGCTTCAGAAGGCCTTGGAATTAGACCTTTCCGTTATCGTCTGCATCAACAAGATCGACCGTCCGGAAGCAAGACCGGCAGAGGTTATTGATGAGACTCTGGAACTGATGATGGATCTGGACGCTTCTGACGAGCAGTTAGACTGCCCATTTATCTATGCATCTGCAAGAGCAGGTTTTGCAAGATATGAATTAGATGATACCAACAATGATATGGTGCCTCTGTTTGAGACCATTATCAATCATATCCCAGCTCCGGAAGGTGACCCGGAAGCTCCAACCCAGGTTCTGATCAGTACCATCGATTACAATGAATTCGTAGGCCGTATTGGTATCGGAAAGATCGACAACGGCGGTTTAAGAGTGAACCAGGAATGTGTTCTGGTAAACCATCATGATCCAGACAAGTTCAAAAAGATCAAGATCGGCAAGCTGTATGAATTTGACGGCTTAAAGAGAGTAGAAGTACAGAAGGCAGATATCGGTTCTATCGTAGCAATCTCCGGTATTGCAGATATCCACATTGGAGATACTATCTGCTCCCCTGAGAATCCGGAAGCGATCCCATTCCAGAAGATCTCCGAGCCGACTATCGCTATGTATTTCATGGTAAATGACAGCCCGTTAGCCGGACAGGAAGGTAAGTTCATCACATCCCGTCATTTAAGAGACAGACTGTTCCGTGAATTAAATACAGACGTCAGCCTTCGTGTAGAAGAAACTGATTCCGCGGACTGCTTTAAGGTATCCGGCCGCGGCGAGCTGCATCTGTCTGTTCTGATCGAAAATATGCGCCGTGAAGGATATGAGTTTGCAGTAAGTAAGGCAGAGGTACTTTACAAATATGACGAGCGTAACCGCAAGTTAGAGCCAATGGAATTAGCTTACATCGATGTTCCGGAAGAATACACCGGCGTTGTTATCCAGAAGCTGACTTCCAGAAAGGGTGCTCTTCAGGGTATGAGCCAGGCAGCTGGCGGCTATTCCAGACTGGAATTCTCCATTCCTTCCAGAGGTCTGATCGGTTACAGAGGCGATTTCATGACCGATACAAAGGGTAATGGTATCCTAAATACAATTTTTGACGGCTATGCTGAATATAAGGGCGATATCGCTTACCGCCAGACCGGTTCTCTGATCGCATTTGAGGCTGGTGAGTCTATTACTTACGGTCTGTTCAATGCACAGGAGAGAGGTACTCTGTTCATTGGACCTGGCGTTAAGGTATATTCTGGTATGATCATTGGACAGAGCCCCAAGGCTGAAGATGTTGAGATCAACGTCTGCAAGACCAAGAAGCTGACCAATACACGTTCTTCCAGTGCTGATGAGGCATTAAAGCTGACACCGCCAAAGATCATGAGCCTGGAGCAGTGCCTGGACTTCATCGATACCGATGAGCTTCTGGAAGTAACCCCAGAAAGCCTGCGTATCCGTAAGAAGATCCTGGATCCAACTCTTCGTAAGAGAGCTTCTTTTAAAAACAAGTGATTTAAATATACTCAAACGTGAGGGAGTAGTGGCATTGCCTGCATAGGCAATGTGGCAAGTCAACATACTGGCGCATCCGCCTGGCTTGTCTTAAATAATGAGACTCATGTATGGTTGGATTATTCCGCTATACATGAAGTCTCTTTTTTTATAGATTTTATGAAACCCATTAAAAATTACAAGGAGAAGAGAAATGAAAGACGCATACACCAAAACGCCTGAACAGGTACTTTCTGATCTGCATTCAGACGGCAGCGGCGGCCTGACAAAGGAACAGGCAGAGCAGTCCCGTAAGAAATACGGAACCAACACCTTTATCCGGGAGAGCCATGAATCTCTGCTTAAAAAGATCTGGGATGCTTCTACAGAGCCCATGCTTCTGATGCTGATCTTTGCGGCGGTGATCACATTAGGGGTAAACATTGCCCGTTATATGACAGGGGGAGAATATAACTTCCTGGAATGTGCCGGTATTTTCGCGGCCATTGCGCTGTCCGTAGTTATTACCATTATCACAGAAGGAAAAAGCGCCAAAGCATTTGAGGCATTAAACCGTATTAATGAAGATACATTGGTAAAGGCATTAAGAGATAATTCCCCTCAGTTGATCCCGCAGAAGGACATTGTAGTAGGTGATATCCTGTTAGTGGAAACAGGTGACAAACTGGTAGCAGACGCCAGACTGTTAGAGAGCAATGATCTCAGCGCCGATGAATCTTCTCTTACAGGAGAAAGCCTTCCTGCAGCAAAAGAGGCAGATCTTGTCTGTCCTCAGTCCACACCTGTGGCAGAGCGGAAAAACATGCTGTATTCTGGCTGCTTTGTTTCAAACGGTACAGGAAAAGCAGTGGTAACAGCCGTTGGAAACAGCACAGAGTTTGGACAGATCGCAAAGGAATTGTCATCTATTGAAAAAGACACCACACCTTTACAGGAAAAACTGGATCGTTTAGGAAAGACCATTACCGTTCTGGGTGCTGCAGCAGCCTTTATCGTATTTGCCATCCAGATCGTTGGTTTTGCCATGTCCCATACTATGAACTGGGAAAACGTATCAGACGCATTTATCACCAGTATCGTCCTGATCGTAGCAGCAGTTCCAGAAGGACTTCCTACCATTGTAGCTGTATCTCTGGCATTAAACATTATTAAAATGTCCCGTGAAAATGCTCTGGTAAAGAAGATGATCGCCTGTGAGACGGTAGGCTGTATCAATATCATCTGCTCTGATAAAACAGGAACCCTCACAGAAAATAAGATGACGGTACAGCAGATCTACACAAAGGGAGAACTGTTAGAGCCGGAGAAGCTTACGGATGTCTGTCTTCTGGAAAATTTCTGTATCAACAGCAACGCCAACGTCACCATAGAAGAAGGAAAAGACAGCTTTATCGGAAATCCTACAGAATGTGCCCTTTTAGTGGCAGCCAGAAAAGCTGGCTGGGATTATACAAAGAAGCGTGAAGAGGCAGATATTGCCCACATTTTCCCATTTTCTTCCCAGAAAAAGGATATGAGCACGATCCTGCGCACAGCAGACGGCTACATGCTCTATGTAAAGGGAAATCCGGAAAAGATCATGAACCTGTCTGGAAATCTCTCTGATGAGGAAAAGAAAGCACTGGAAGAAAAGATCACCTCTTTCCAGAGCCGCGCAGGCCGTATTCTTGCCTTTGCACATAAAAAACTGGACCAGTATACCGGTGAAGAGACTCAGGAAGAACTGGAAACAGACCTGATCTATGACGGTTTCGTTGTTATTTCTGACCCGTTGAGCCCGGACGTATACGGTGCTATCGGCCGCTGCCGCAAAGCAGGCATTGAAGTAAAAATGCTTACCGGTGACAATATTTTAACTGCAAGAGCCATTGCAGACGAGCTTCATATGCTGGATGCAGACCACATTGCAGTAGAAGCATCTGAGATTGAAAATATGTCTGATGAAGAGCTGGCACAGGCTCTTAAGAAGATTCAGGTGATTGCCAGAAGTACCCCTCTTGTAAAGATGCGTGTGGTAAAAGCCTTAAAGTCACAGGGAAATGTAGTAGCAGTTACAGGTGACGGTATTAATGATGCCCCTGCTATTAAGAATGCAGATGTAGGTATCGCCATGGGTATTGCAGGCACAGAAGTTACCAAGGAAGCCAGCGATATCGTCCTTCTGGATGATTCCTTCTCCAGTATCATTAAGGCTGTTCAGTGGGGGCGTGCTATTTACGAAAACTTTAAGCGTTTTATCCAGTTCCAGCTGACTGTCAATGTGTCTTCTGTAGTAGTGGTAGTCTGTTCCATTTTAGCAGGCTTCCCGGCGCCATTTACAGCTCTTGAGCTGTTATGGATCAACATTATCATGGACGGCCCGCCAGCTCTGACCTTAGGTCTGGAACCCATCCGCGATGATATTTTAAACCGCCCGCCAACTCGCAGGGAGGAAAATATCATTTCCAAAGATATGATGGCCCGTATTTTCGTAAACGGCATTTTCATTTCCATTGTATTTATGTTCCAGCATTTTACTAATTTCCTGGGAGCAGCACCGGAGCAGGAAGCAACCGTATTATTTACCATGTTTGTTGTATTCCAGCTGTTTAATGCCTTTAACTGCCGTGAGTTAGACAGTACACC
>CAVDQU010000085.1:0-11910 GCA_963611035.1 Agathobaculum sp. | reverse complement strand
GCATTGGCAAGACTGAGTATCTTTCCAATAACCGCATTGATCACCTGGATGACCGGAGATAATGCAGCTATAAGTCCCTGGCCTATGGTCGCTTTTAAACTGTCAAACTGCAGCTGTAAGATACGAACCTGGTTCGCCCAGCCGGTCGACGTTCTGGAAAAATCACCTGCAGCCGTTGTCAACTGATCCTGCACGAATTTATACCGCAGGGCAACTTTTTCCGCCTCAGACATCTGGGACGTGGTCTTACCAAAGCCGTTTGCCATGGCATAACTGTCAAGAGCCGTCTGGGTCATAACAATACCCAAGTCTTTCAGGCTTTCTGTTTCACCAGTGAATACAGATTTCAGTTTTGTGTACGCCTCATCCTGGCTGATGTTATAGAAAGATGCCACATCTCCAGCAAGGCCAGTAAGAGTTGTGGACATGTCATATGCAGCCTTCTCGTTGAAACCAAATGCCTTTGCCATAGCTCCGAAGGTACCTGTAAACCGCTTTGCCATGGTCTCAGACAGACCGAACTGTGCGGCGGCATTCTGTGCAAACTGATCCACTTGCTTGCTCATCTGAGGGAACGTAACGTCCACAACGTTCTGGACTTCTGCCAGATCGGATCCTAGCTCTATACAGGATTTCCCAAAATCAAACAGGGCCTTTACTGTGAAAGCAGCAGCAAGAGCCTTGCCCGCCTTTTTTGCCAGATTCTGTATTCCCAGCATCTGACTGTCAAATTCATTTTTATTTACGACCAGATCAAGCCCGATCTGGCCTACGCTGTCTGCTGCCATCTGTATCACCTACCTTTTTTCGATAAGACAGGCACATTGGCACAACGTCTTAGATCTTCAACTCAAATATCCTTTTGCATTCCTTGTTTTTGCATTTAAAAAAGATGCCCTTACATTTGGCATTTTCCGACTTCATTGCATTGACCGGATACCCACAATACGGGCACCGGACTTTATTCTGCTTTACTTTTTCAATTTCAACCACCTCCGCATAATGCAGCGAACATCCTTTCCAGACCTTCCATTTCCTTGTCGTAAGTCTCCGGAGTCATCTGCTCCATCTGACGTTTACGCCAGTTGTCATAAATTCTTCGCTGATCAGTGGTAAAATGTTTGATCACATTATCATCGGTTTCAGAACGTATCGCTACTACCCGGCCTAAAGGAGTTTCCGGGCCAAGTCCGGCCAGCAGGGAACGAAACTCATCCCAGCTGACCGTTTCAAACTCTTTCGTCCTTATACGCAACCCGTACTGCGTCATGAAGCTGGAAATGATCAGATCCCAATCTTCAAATAGGTCGTAGTACGGGTCAGTGCTCTCCCTTGTTTACATCTCCTGTAGCAAGGGAAACTGCTTCCTGGATAATGATCAATAGATCAGAAAACATAGGTTTCATTTTATCGATCTCTTTACGGGACTTTTCCGGGAATACCAGATTGTATGCATCCATAATTTCTTTTGGTCCCGGCTGCTCGTTTCCAAACAATCCCATTACCTTAAGTAAAGTTGGGGCATCTGCATTTACCTCCAGTTTTTCTCCTTTGATCATCAGGTATGGATTCCCATCAAATGTAAGCTTATCTGTAATATCTACTACTTTAGCCATGCTCTTACTCTCCTTTTATGCTGCCGCTGTATAGGTTGGTTTGCCATAGCAGGTAACATCAAATTCCAGAGCATCGATATTGGTGGTATCACCGCCGCCCGGAGTTGTGACATTTACAACTACATCGCAGGCCAGCTTAGCTCCGGATGTCATGGTCCATTCAAACTTTGTCATAACGTCCTGACCAAATTTCCATGCAAGACCTGCAATGTAATCATTTCCTGCATCTCCTACAGAACGCTTTCCCTTAAAAGAAAAGCTAAGCTTCTTGCCGGTCATGGAAGACTTGGCCCATCCTTCTGCATCCATGGCATACCATTCTTCCGTGGTTCCATCAATGGATGGTGCAAAATTTTCCAGATCCGCAGGCACTACCATGTCCGTGTCTGCACTCTCTAATCCTTTTGTACCAAACTTAAACTTGTTATTGTGTACCGGATATACTTTTCCGCCTACTTCGCTCATTACACATTCCTCACTTTCTCTGATAAATAAGATCCAGCCAGATCACATATTCATATATCCCATTATCATCCGTTCCTACGTCCTGAGGTTCAGGAACCATTAAACGAAGATAATTGATATGGGTATTTCCTATGTCCAGGCTGGATATGTTTCTAAGTTTCTCAAATAATTGATACGCAGCTTCTTCGCTTTCTGACTTGTCCCTGTTCCAATGGACCAGAAGAGAGATCTGCTTTGTATCATAAGTCGTGCATTCCAGGCCGCCTAAAGCAATATTAGGAGATCCGGATCCACTGCGGCTGTAAATACCAATGGCTTTTTGCTGTTTATTATCCAGCTTACCAATATAAACATGACTCTCTTCTGCAATTCCAAGAGAAATGATCCAGTCCTGTATGTTGCTTAAGCTCAACATCATACGCCACCTGCCTTTTTATAAAACTGTTTGAATGCCTTTGCCGCATAGTCGGCATTCTTACCGCCTGGTATCCAGTCTTCGTACCATTTCCCCTTTGCGTTCGGATTCTCATCCGTCCGGAAATGGTATTCCGGATGATAGTACAGACGGCGGGCATAGGGTGTACTGGAAACCAGTGTCACCTTGCCGTTTGCCGACTCACTGCAATCCACAAATGTGCTCTCGTTTTGTAAATTACCGGTATCAAACGGGATTACCTGCGCCTGTACAACTTCCGTGTGCAACGCCTCGCCGGTCTGCTCCAATGCTTTCACTGCCGCCTGTGTTAGCTGCCTAATTCGCGGCATATTCAGTTTTATGGTTGACTTTACCTGCATCAGATCACCTCCAGGCTGCAATAGTTTACCGTGCCATCCGGATTTCTGTTCTTACAGCCTTGCTCGATCCGGCGGTCCTCACCAAATACAGTCACTGTTCCGCCGCTTAAAGACGGCATATCCGGTGCAATGTCTCCTGTAAAAAGCGCTGTACCAGTGATCTGCACCAGTTTCTTTTCAGCTGTCAGGATGGTCTTGGCTTTGTCCTGGAAATTACAGAGCAGATCTGCATCCAGACTATACTTCGGTCTGCCCTTATTATCCAGTTCTTCCGATTCCAGATGAACATGCACAGGCGTCTTACAGAGCCGCTTTGGCACTAAACATGGATATTTCATAGTCTCACCTCGCTAAGCGGCAGCACAGGCCTGTCTGACACAGCATAGCGTACACATCACGTTTCATAGCAACGCCTTTATCTGTAAACACATTCCAGGAACTGCCAAACTGGGCCGATACACCATTGATGCTGTAGCTTTGCAGGATTGTATTGATCTCATCTGCGTTTTCCGTCTCAAAATCAGCCTGCTGGCAGACCACTTCCCGGATCAGGTCCTGCTGGAACGTGGTCAGATTGCTAAAGCCAATATCTACGATCCGGTTGTATGTCAGGGAGTCAATATGGCGACTGGCCTGACGGAGAGCCTTTTTAAGCTCATCCGTTGGCACAGCACTGCCTTCATATTCAGTCTGGTAATATTCCGGTGTTACATACGGCTCGTAAGCCATAAGATCACCTCCGATCAGGCTCCGGTGTACTCTGTAGTATCCACGTCTACATAAACGCTGTCTACCTTACCGTCTTTGCCATTCGGGAATACAAATACATCAGACAGAGAACGGTTCTGATACAGATATCCGTCACCTTCTGTATGAGCGCCAGGCTCAAAGTAATAGATGCTGGAGATTTTCGGAACGATCTTGCAGGTCTGGCCGCATGCTACCAGAACATTGATCTTGTGCGCTCCGGTTACAGCAGCTGTTCCACCGGAAGTATCCTCTGCCACCTTCTTAAGGGGTGCAAAGCCTCCGTTCTCCGGCTCCCAGTCAAATGCATCATAGAAGCGCTCATCATCTACTACTTCCATGATCGGCACACCGTCAATGTCAGTTACACGGGTTTCAATGCCCAGGCCCCCTTCTGCGATCTGGGTCATTTCAATCTTGCGGGTAAACTCGGTGGACTGCTCCAGAGCATCCATAATGGCGCTGGATACATACATCATCAGGGTACCATTTGCTTTGTACCTTCTCAGCTTGCCCTTTGCCAGGATATCCTTCAGCAGTCCGAAGACTTTTGCCTTGGTGTAAGTAGCTGCTGCTGTAGCACTATGGTATCCATCTTCCTTCTGGGCTGCCTGTGCTACCTTGGCAAAGAACAGTGCATCTGTTTCCGGAACGACCTGAGTCTGCTCAAAGGTTCTGGAGATGTTCTGGATGGATGCGGTTGCATTGGTCTCATCTACATCTGCTTTATCCACCAGGAAGGCAATATCGCGGTCATGGGTAAGGGTAAACGGTACATCCTTCTGGGTATAATCGCCTTTATTCCATCCACCATTCCTGCTGTGGTTCTTATATCCGGAAGTGGACATCTGGGTAAAATGGAAGGTCTTGGCATCTAACCACTTTACGTTGCTTGTTACAAAAGGGGAAGTTAATGTTCCCTGCATGAGGATTTCTAATAATTCAGGCTCCCATACCTGTGCATAGTTTAAATTCGGCATATAATCACCTTATCCTTTCTTAAATCACTTGTTAATTGTTCCAACGGTTCCAGCGTTTAGCCGGTACTCCGACCTGCTGGTTCTGTGTTGCCTGCTGTGCCTGACCCGCACCGGTGTTTCCGCTTGCGGCTCCTACCTGCACAAATCCGGCAGCACCCGCAGCCTGTGGTTTCAGTCCCGGAACGTCTTCCAGTACCTGATTCAGTGCTGCTTTCAGGTTCTCTTCATTGACCTTTCCATCCTGTCCTACTGCCTGGCTGAGATCTGCCATTTTGAGGATGTATGGAATCGTCTTTGCGTCAATACCAAGACTTACTGCTGCAAGTACAGCAGCACTCTGGATCTGCGCCTGTCTGGCTTCTGCCTGAGCCTGAGTCAGCTGAGTCTGCATGGCTCCCACATCCGGGGTATTAGCGGCCTTCTGCTGCTTAAAAGCTGCAATCGCCTGCTCTACTTCCTGCTGGGAAAGCCCCTGCTGCTTAAAGTAGGCTTTCAGTGCGGTATCTTCCTTGGCTGCCAGTGTTCCATCAAGCATCTGCTGGATCTTGCCATAGTCAATAGCCGGGGCTGATGCCTGTTGAGTGTTCTGGTTCTGCTGTGTGCCCTGTACTCCTCCGTCTCCTGCGGCCTGCTGGTTCTGCTGTGCCTGGTTCTGATTTGCTTCTGCCATGTTAATAGTCTCCTTTCCATTTTGGGAGTGTCGCTCCTGTTACTGATCCATTGTCATCGGTGTCACCGGCCGCGCAGAGTTTAAAGCCATGCTCGCGTTTGGGCATAAAAATAACACCCAGAATACTCCTGCGTGCTATACTTATCTTATACAAACTGAAATGAGGTGAAGCTTATGTATCTTTCCAAACGTTCCCGTAAACTGCTCAAAGCTGCTTCCAGGACTGCTCCGACCATTCAGGGAAAATATCATTCCGGCATTGAGCTTGCCCGGAATTTCCATATCTGTGATGACGGTGAGGCTGTTCTAATTGTCAAATCCCTTAAAGAGCTTGGACTTGCAGAAATTCCATATGATACTTGTCCAGAACTGTTTTTCTTAACAGAACCTGGAAAATCTTATGGTGAATTTCGTTTTCATGAATCTCTGGAATTCTTTAAGCATTCCATTCTCTGCCCCATTGTTGTAACGATTACCACAGAATTGCTAATACATGGAGCGCCACAACTGTTGCAGCTGATACTATCGCTGGTATTATATATTCGTAATAATCCTGCTTCATAACTGCACCTCCTACGTGTTCACTGCTCGATCTCATTACATTTGGTACACCGTCTTACATAACCACCATAAAGACCAGAAGCCCGGCTCCAGTGCTTGCGGTAGCGATGGCAGCACTCTTTCTTTTTGAAGAACCTCTGCCTGAACCTCTGCCTGATCCACGATATAAGCCCCATAAGATCACCTTCTTTCGTTTGCGATGTCGCAATTATTCTTTAAAATGGGTACAAAAATACCACCGGCCTAGTGACTGGTGGTATTTACTGTCCTTGTTCCCAAGCCCATTTCTTTACTTTTTCAAATGCTTCTATTGCTTTTGGCGGCGCATCTTCAAGTACCCCATCATCGATACGGTTAGCATAGGGTTCGTATACTTCCATCATTTTTTTAATTTCTTCTGGATACTCTCTAATTACCATGTCTTTTTCTCCTATGAATAGTCATATACTCGGCTTCAACTTCATCATAGCGGCCTATACGATACATGCTTTCAGCGTAATCACTTATTTCACACACATTGTACTTGGTAATGCCCGCGCTGTCAATTGTCTTCTTAGCACTTTCACAAGACTTTTTTATATATTGAGCATAATTTCTTTTTGTGATTTCGCCATACTTGCCCCTAAAGTTTTCAGCCTGCTTCATATGCCACATTTCATGGAACTCAATGTCGCCTTGAGCTTTGACTATTTCGCTGTCTGCGATCTGCGGAATGTAAAAAACAGTATTTTGTATAGCATCATATTTTCCATAGGCCGTAGGCATTTCATCTGGTGAAACAACAACGATTTTAGGTTTTCTCTCCAGCGAAATATTCCATTCCTCTAAAGCATCCTTTGTTCTTTGATGTAACATATGCAATGCACGCGGCTTTATTTCCGCTCGATCTGAAATATATACTTCATCCTGGTATGTATCAACCCTCTTAACATCAATTTTCTGTTCTGGTTTAATAAATATCGTTGATGGCTCACCTCTGGCAACTTGCCTGTAGGCCTGGTCTTTCCATTCTTTCGCCTTTTTACTGTATCCTTTTTTATTATCCAGATCCAAAGAATACTCAGCCAACCGCCCATACTTTTCTTTCTGACGCTGCGCATACTGCTGTCTGGCTTCCTGCTGATTCTGAAGCCCAACCGCTTCCAGCTCTCCTTTAGTCCAGGTATCATCTGCTGTAGAAATACCAGGGAAATATGTAGTATGACTGTCCTTGCATCTCGGATGATAAAGCCCTTTGCTGATCGCGTAACTCATCAGAGGATACTTCTTGCCAGTCTCCGGATCCACGCCGTCCTTACTACCGCCGCTCCACACATCATCAATGAGAACTTTTCCGACAAAAGGAAGGCACTTAGGGCACGGATTACCGCGTTTTGCCATAATGACTGTAGCAATGCCCCATTCCTTCCGCTTTTCTCCTTCACCTTGCAGATAAGCCCTTTTACTGGCTGTTCTGATTGCCATATCCGCATAGTCTGAAAGCGTATGCCTGGCACCGTTGGCATACTCCACGCAGTTAAGGCCGCAGGACAACATGTCCTTCGTAGCCATGTCCACAGCCTTTTCATAGGTCCCGGCACCTGTATTGGCATATACCTGGGCATTGAAGATTGCTTTTCGGTAATCATCATTTGCCTTACGAAGGACCGCTGTTTCTGCTTTCTCCATATCATCTCTGGTAGCTTTGATCAGTGCTTCCAGCTTGCGATCATTCAGTTTAAAGAACTCTGCAGTCATTGCCTGATGTGATGGCGACTTATTGGTACCATGGACCTTCCAGCCTTTCTTAATTGCCTGAAGTATACGCCTTTCCTGATGCATACCGCCTTTTGATCGTGACATCCGGATCAGGCTGTCGATCTGGTTATTAATGCTTTTAAACCGCTTACCGTATTTCTTCTGGTTACGCACTTTGTACTTTTCCAGGGCTTTCAACTGCTCTGTCTGCCACATAGACCAGTTATATCCCTCTTTGGTTTCCTCTGCCCGGTGCCGATCCATATTTCGGATCATAGAAGCTATCAGCTCATCCTCTATCTTCTGAAAAGCTGCAGCAAGATCATATTCATTCTTCCTTGGCATCAGTATTCACCTGCTTCTGAATATTGGCTGCAATCTTTGCACAACGTTTTCTGTTTATGCAACGGATATTGTTCTGGCAGTTTGGTGCTCTCATAACACAGCTATACTCAATCTTCTCTAACTCTGGCTCAAAATCCGGACAGTATGCACAAAAGTCCTGCAATAATAACGTAAATCCCGGAATATCCATACTGCTACCTCCTGTTCGCATATACCTTATAGCCTTGTGCCTTAAAATTACGGGTAAAATCTTTAAGCTGAGTCATGCTGCAGCAACGGTCCACCCTTAATTCTGCATAACCTTTTTTCTCAATCGCATATATTCCGAAAGATACCTGCTCACTGGCTATTTCCAGCAGCCCCCGATACTCCTTCTGGCTCATTCGGTAAACCCGCTGCATCACCTTGACCTGCATCCCCATTACCTCCCAGATTAACGTCAAAAATACCGGCAGCCATATTGACTCTCGGTTCTTCTACATCTGCAATACCCTGTTCAGCTTTCAGGCGGGCTATTTCTTCCTGTTTCCACTCATCATCTCTGGAATCTCCATACAATTCTTCCACCTGGGCTTCCACGCTCATCAATGCGACTCCGGGCCGCGCTTTTGCCATTGTCTCCACCTGACTTTCAAATGATGGATTTGCGTACTCACCAAATGGAATATCCACCCTTACCTCTTCGATTGGCTTTTTTAAGAGGATATTATAGGCATTAATGGCAATGCTTACCACTGCCGGAAGCTTCTCCTGCAAGGCTTCCACGATAGCATTCCTGGTGTAAAGAGTTGTCTTTTCCTTCTCTCGCTGTGCCTCTGCATTATCCAGCTTCTTAACATCAATTCCTAACGTACTTGGACTGATGATCCCCTGCAGACACAAATCCAATGCAGTCACATAAGAGGCCAGATAACTGTCATGAGGGATCGTTGGCTGATCCGTCTGTATCTTATTCTCAGCCTTCTCTGACATGTCATTGTCACCTGCAAAGAAGCGGCAATCAAAGGAATTGGCTCTGAGCGGTGCGCCGGTCTCTGGGTTTTTAGGAACCAGGCATTCAGGGATATATGTCTTAGCTCTTCCTGCTCTTAAAGCGTCCATCCACTGGGACCATACCTCATCCAGTGCGTCGAAGCTGTCCAGTTTACCATCGAAAACAGATCCACCTCTGCCTTCATACTTCGCAGACTCGTATACATTGATCGGTACTGCAAGGATCATCCGCTTATCAAATGAAACATCCTGAAGTGCTTCTGTTTCCTTAAGAAGAGCTTTATTTACAAGCGTATTGCCTTGATACAGCTCATTGATTATATAACCATATCCGTATCGTTCATTTAATACATACGTTTTTCCACCGCTTTTGTACGGCGTCTTAAAGATCACTTCCTGTACACGGTCACGTCTGCGTATGATCTCGATCCGTTCCCCTGGATACCATTCCATGATAGGAAATTCACTTACCTGCGTATCAATAGTCACTTTAAATGCACCGTCTCCGATACAAAGGATCTCTTTTAAGGCTTTTTCCATTTTCTTACGAAAATCATTTGCCTGTGCTATGTTTTCCCACAGCTGTTCCTGCTGATCACTGTCAAAATCAAAATCATTCATATCCGCCATAGTGATTGCTGACAGTGTACGAATGATGAGTCCCGGAAGCCCTGTATGTATCTTGCGCATTTCCAAGCCGGGCGTGCACTTACTGGCCCAGAACTTATACTGATCAGCGCAGTCATGCACTTCTCTGTACAGCTGCTCTAATTCATTGCTGTCACCTCTGTACCAGATCCGGTTACGGATCGCACTGGTCTCAAAGTCCAACAGTTCATTGATCTGTATATTATATGGACTGGCTGGAATTACATTTAACCAGCTGCGGATCCCACGCTTGATATTCTCATTCATTTGTTCCAACCACCTCATTTCTTGTCCTCCTCAAACCCGATCATGTTGCGATATGGTATCCAGCTGTACTGTCCCGCATTGATCGTATGATCGTTTCTGTCTTCCGGTTTATCCTTATCCTCTTCCCAGCTGTATTTTTCAAGCTCAGCCAGATGTTCCGGGCACTCATCCACTACCAGGTAACATCCCTGTTGAATCCAGCCAAGCTGCAGATTAATACGGTCCAGGATCTCCAGTTTCTTATACGCATCCCAGAAATTATAAAGGCAGCCACGCAGTCGCTTGTATTTCTTAAGTTCTGTTATCGTTGCCTGATCTGCATTATCTACGTAAACATCTTTTGCAAATCCCCATTCCTTCCTGCAGCGTTCCAGAAACTCTACAAGCTTCACTGCCGTATCACTGGGAGCAATGGGAATTTCCAGATCTGCATTGTTATAAACCTTTTCTGCCAGTGTGATCAGCCGTCTGTCTTCTGTAATTCCCTGAAAAATCATGGAGATCGTATCTGGTGACTTGCTGGAATAAGCTGTATCCAGTCCGCAGGAAAACTTTTTCCAACGAATCCGTCCTGCTTTTATCTCTGCTCTTACCCAGTCAGTAGTGACAACATGCTTTTTTCGGTCAAAGTTGGGGAATACCAGACCTGTTGCTTTACCACGCAGCCCCTGGATCTTATTCTTCCAGATCTTCGTGCCTTTCGGCGTATTAGCCAGGATCTTATCCAGTTTTTCCTTAGGCAGGCCCAGATTATGGACAAAAGAAAAGAACCAATGCACCCAGCCGTGCTTTGGCTCTTCTTTCAATTCATCTTTAATTTCCTGAGGTGTTTCCTCTTCCCACTCTGGCAGAGGCCGGGAACAGTTGATGTACTCTTTATACACCGGCAGCGACGGATCATCTGGATTAAGCGTAGCCATTAGATAATCGCAACGCATGGCCGCCTCTCGTACAAAGTCTATGTCAGCTGTGTTGATCTCATCGATATACAGACAGCCATACTGACCGCCCAGAGCCTTCTGCCATTTCTTCTTATCACCGTAACCCATGACGTATATGACTTTATCACCGCCGGACGTATGGAAAAGGATATGCGGGATCTTATCGTCCTTGGTTCCGTTACCGTTATACTCGGCAAGGATCCCAAAATCATCCATGATGCCCAGATCCTTGTTGATGATGTTCTTTTCAGCAGTACCGGTATCCTTAGCTGCTATGATGTGCAACTTCTTAGGAGACTCTGCTACTTTCAGCATGAACTTGAACAGCCCTACCGTTGTTTTTCCGGCCGCCGTTGTTAAGTTCCCTCAAGAAATTCAACAGGTGCATCGCACTTCAAGAAAGCTTTATATTTATCTGACAATAATAATTTTTCGGAACTCATGAGGATAAATCACCTCCTCTCATTCAAGAAAATAATATCTCACTATCCACCACCACGCATTTGCCGGATCAGGTCATCCAGCTTACTCTGCTCTGCTTCCAAGCCTGTGACTTCCAGCTTATCTTTAAACATGCCAAGATGCCGCCCCAGAAGCTCCAGAGCCTTTTCTTTATCATTCAACTTAAGCTCTATGCCGAACTTGCCTTCTTTTATCTCTGCAATCGCCCTGGACTGTTTTTCTGACAGATTTTCTGTATCTGTCCAGGTAACTTTCTCGTCCACGATCTGCACAAAGTCTGTAGCCTTGGCAAATGCGATTGCCGCCAGTTCTTCAATCACGCGATCCTGGGTGATTTCTGTACGTTTCTGGCGCTCCTGCATACGTTCTGAGATATAAGCTGCAACCTTAGCATTTCTTAGCAATCGGCTTGCATTAGCCGCTGCTATATCATCATTCTTTACCCTTGGATAAGCGACCTTGTAAGCCCGTGTGGCATTTAGGTCAATGAGATATTCATCTGCAAAAATCTTCTGTTTTTCTGTCATTTGGGCTCACCTCACTTTCTTTTACATGCCAAAAAGAGCCCCGGTCTTTTCAACCAGGACTCTCAAAGGAGAAGGAGATACTGATAGCAACTAAAATCATCGGAACGGAAGGACTCGAACCTTCGCTTAGGACACAAGCCATTGCTCTACCTCTGA
>CAVDQU010000084.1:0-11933 GCA_963611035.1 Agathobaculum sp. | reverse complement strand
ATTTATAATTAAGAAATATAGATCCAGTGGTATTCTTGGTGAAAACAGGAAAACTGCTGGATCATATTTTTGAGAAAAAGTTAGGAAAAACTAACTGACTTCATCAAAAAATTAACATAATTATTAAAAAAATAACGATAACTTTACGTATTGTATACAAAGTTAAAGTGTGTTATACTCAAAAATGGCTGTTAGGGTCCTACTTAATAGGGACTATTAAACAAAAGAAATCAAAAAAGAAAGAGGGGAAGAAACCATGGGTTTGGCGACTTTTAAAGGCGGCATTCATCCGTATGAAGGAAAAGAATTGTCAGAAAACAAACCGATCCAGGTCCTTCTGCCAAAGGGCGAACTGGTATTTCCTATGTCTCAGCATATAGGAGCACCTGCAAAGCCATTAGTGGCAAAGGGTGACAGGGTTCTTGCTGGACAGAAGATCGGAGAAGCCGGTGGATTCATTTCAGCAAATGTGATCTGTTCTGTATCTGGTACTGTTAAGGCAATCGAACCAAGACGTATGGTAAATGGCGCAATGGTACCTTCCATCATCGTAGAAAATGATGGTGAATACGAAACAGTAGAAGGCGTAGGAGAGGACAGAGATCCTTCCACACTTTCCAAAGAAGAGATCCGTTCTATCGTAAAAGAGGCAGGAATCGTAGGTTTAGGAGGCGCAGGCTTCCCAACACACGTAAAGCTGACTCCAAAGGATGAGAATGCTATTGATTATGTTATTGTAAACGGCGCAGAGTGCGAGCCATATCTGACCAGCGACTATCGTATGCTCATCGAAGAGCCGGAGAAGATCGTAGGCGGTCTGAAGGTCATCTTACAGCTGTTTGATAATGCGAAGGGTGTGATCGCCATCGAGAACAATAAGCCAGAGGCTATTAAGAAACTGACTGAGATGGTAAAGGATGAACCAAAGATCACGGTCTGTCCGTTACTTACCAAGTATCCTCAGGGCGGTGAGCGTTCCATTATCTACGCTGTAACAGGACGCAAGGTAAATTCTTCCATGCTGCCGGCAGATGCAGGCTGTATCGTAGACAACGTAGATACAGTTGCTTCTATTTATATGGCTGTATGTAAGTCCACTCCATTAATGAGAAAGATCATTACCATTACAGGTGATGCTGTGGCAGAACCACAGAACTTCAACGTAAAACTGGGAACCAACTACCAGGAACTGATCGAAGCAGCAGGCGGTTTCAAGACTGAACCTGAGAAGATCATTTCCGGCGGTCCTATGATGGGACAGGCTCTGTTTACTGTAGATGTGCCTGTATGTAAGACTTCTTCAGCTTTGACCTGCTTTACAAAAGATCAGGTAGCAGCCCTTGAGCCGACTGCATGTATCCGCTGCGGACGCTGCGTAAGTGTCTGCCCAAGCCATATCGTACCGGTTATGATGATGAAGGCAGCTATGAACCATGACTGCGAGACCTTTGAAAAGATCAACGGTATGGAATGTATGGAATGCGGAAGCTGTACATATATCTGTCCTGCAAGACGTCCTCTGACCCAGGCGTTCAAGGAAATGCGTAAGACGGTTGCGGCTAACCGCAGGAAGAAAGGCTAGGAGGGGACAAAAGCTATGAATAAATTATTAAACGTATCTTCATCTCCTCATGTGAGATGCAGTGTGAATACACAGAACCTGATGCTTGACGTAGTGATCGCCATGATCCCGGCAGCAGCTTTCGGTGTATATAACTTTGGCTTCCACGCACTGCTTGTACTTCTGATCACATCAGCAGTTTGTGTGGCAAGTGAATATGTTTACGAAAAACTGATGCATAAGCCGATCACCATTGCAGACGGAAGTGCTCTTGTTACAGGTATGATCCTGGCACTGAACATGCCTCCTCAGATCCCTGTATGGGTACCTGCACTGGGCGGTATCTTTGCTATCATCGTTGTAAAGCAGCTTTACGGCGGACTGGGACAGAACTTTATGAACCCGGCTCTGGCTGCAAGATGCTTCCTGTTGATTTCCTTTGCCGGCATGATGAACAACTTCTCATCTGCAAGACTGGGATTTGACAGTGTTTCCGGAGCAACTCCTCTGGCAGCTATGCGTGCTGGACAGAGCGTAGATCTTGCTTCCATGTTCATTGGACGTATTCCAGGTACCATCGGTGAGGTTTCCAGCATCGCTCTTCTGATCGGCGGTATCTATCTGTTAGTACGTAAAGTCATCTCCTGGAGGATCCCGGTGATCTACATTGGAACTGTTGCAGTATTTGTATTTATCTTTGGTGGTTTTGATGTAGATTATGTACTCTGCCAGGTATGCGGCGGCGGTCTTATCTTCGGTGCTTTCTTTATGGCAACTGACTATGTGACCAGCCCCATCACTCCAATGGGACAGATTGTATTCGGTGTTGTTTTAGGACTCTTAACCGGTATCTTCCGTCTTTGGGGTGCTTCTCCTGAAGGTGTTTCTTATGCGATCATTTTAAGCAACCTGTTTGTACCAATGATCGAGCGTGTGACCCTTCCAAAAGCATTTGGAAAGGAGGCAAAAAAGGCATGAAAGGAATTTTAAAAGACGCAGCTATCCTGTTTGTCATCACTCTGATCGCAGGATTTTGCCTGGGTGCAGTTCATGAAGTGACTTTAGAGCCTATTGCAAATGCACAGCTGGCAGCAGCTACCAAAACTTATAAAGAAGTATTCCCGGAAGCAGCAAAATTTGAGCAGACCGATGAACTGACGGCAGCAGTAGCAGCATCTGCAGATGAGATCCTGGCTCAGGGCTTTGGAAATGTATCTGTTAATGACGCACAGGCTGCAGAAGCAGAAGATGGTTCTGTTCTTGGATATCTGATCACTGCAAGCTCAAATGATGGTTATAATGGCCTGGTACAGATCTCTGTAGGCATCACTTCTGAAGGAAATCTGACTGGTATTGGCTTCTTAAGCATCAGTGAGACGCCTGGTCTTGGTATGAAAGCAAAAGAACCAACTTTCAAGGATCAGTTTAACGGAATGAAAGCACAGAAGTTGGAAGTAACAAAGACAGACGCAACAGCTGATAATCAGATTCAGGCCATCAGCGGCGCTACCTATACTTCCAAGGCAGTAACCGGTGCCACAAATGCAGCCATTTACTTTGTGGAAAACTGCGTTGGAAAGTAGGAGGTGTAAGAAATGAACAAGTATACAGAACGTCTTTATAATGGTATCTGGAAAGAAAATCCTATCTTCGTTCAGATGTTAGGTCTGTGTCCTACACTGGCTGTTACCACATCTGCTATGAACGGTCTTGGTATGGGACTTTCTTCTACCGTGGTACTGATCGCAGCAAACTTTATTATATCTCTTATGAGAAATATCATTCCGGGAAGAGTTCGTCTTCCGGGAGAGATCGTTATCGTAGCTTCTCTGGTAACGGTTGTAGACATGCTGATGGAAGGTTTCACTCCATCTCTTTACAGCGCACTGGGTATCTATATTCCTCTGATCGTTGTAAACTGTATTATCTTAGGCCGTGCAGAGGCATTTGCTATGAAGAACAGCCCCGTTGTTTCTGCATTTGACGGCGCAGGTATGGGTCTTGGATTTACCTTCGCCCTTGTCTGCATCGGCTCTGTTCGTGAGATCTTAGGCGCAGGTTCTATCTTTGGAGTAACCATCATGCCTGCTTCCTATCAGCCTATTTCCATCTTTATCCTGGCACCTGGTGCATTCTTTGTTCTGGCTTGCTTAACAGCACTGCAGAACAAGTTAAAGATGCCTTCAGCAACTAATGGCTCCGCTAAGGGCAAGAAGGCTAAGACCGGATGCTGCGGCGACTGCGCAAGCTGTGCAGAATCTAAGACGGAAGAATAGGAGGTAGAAACGGATGAAAGAGTTACTTGTTATTGCCATTAGCTCCGCATTTGTGAGCAACGTGGTATTAAGCCAGTTTTTAGGCATCTGTTCCTTCGTCGGCGTATCCAAAAAGGTAGAGACAGCAGCCGGTATGGGCGGTGCGGTTATCTTCGTTATCACCATCGCTTCCGTTGTTGCAAGCCTGATCTATCAGTTTGTCCTGAACCCATTGGGACTGGATTATCTGAAGACCATCGTCTTTATCCTTGTAATTGCGGCTCTGGTACAGATCGTAGAAATGTTCTTAAAGAAATGTATGGTTTCCCTGTACAATGCATTAGGCGTATTCCTTCCTCTGATCACAACAAACTGTGCAGTATTAGGAGTTGCCCTTACTAACGTACAGAACGGCTACAGCTTTGTGCAGAGCGTAGTAAACGGTGTTGCAACTGCTGTTGGTTACACTGTTTCCATCGTACTCCTTGCCGGTATCCGTGAGCGTATTGAAGGAAATGATATCCCATACAACTTCCAGGGATCTCCTATCGTACTGGTAACTGCAGGTCTTATGGCAATCGCATTTTTCGGATTTTCCGGATTACTGTAGAAGGAGGAGACGAAGATGAACATGACAGCAATTTTGATCGCTGCTGCAGTTATTGCAGTAGTAGGTATCATTGTAGGAATCGGCCTTGGACTTTTCGGTGAGAAGTTCAAGGTAGAAGTAGATGAAAAGGAAGTAGCTATCCGCGAGGAACTTCCTGGAAACAACTGCGGCGGCTGCGGTTTCGCAGGCTGTGACGCATTAGCAAAGGCAATTGCAGAGGGTAAAGCTCCTGCCAATGCATGTCCTGTAGGTGGTGCGCCTGTAGGCGAAAAGATCGCTGCGATCCTTGGCGTATCTGCCGGGGCAGCAGAGAAGAAGGTTGCATTTGTACGTTGTAAAGGTTCCTGTGACAAGGTTAAGACTCTTTACAACTACGAAGGTATTGAAGACTGTGCAAAGGCATCTGTAGTGCCTGCCGGCGGCCCTAAGGCCTGCAGCTACGGCTGTACCGGTTTTGGCTCCTGCGTAAAGGCATGTCAGTTTGACGCCATCCATGTTGTAGACGGCGTAGCTGTTGTAGATAAGGAAAAGTGCGTAGCCTGCGGCAAGTGTGTTGCTACCTGCCCAAAGGGACTGATCCAGATCGTTCCTTACAGCGCAGAACACTTAGTACAGTGCAGCAGCCATGACAAGGGCAAAGATGTAAAGGCCGCATGTCAGGCTGGATGTATCGGATGTACATTATGTACCAAACAGTGCGAATCTGATGCTATCCATATGGATAACAACCTTGCATTCATTGATTATGATAAGTGTACAAACTGCGGTAAATGCGCAGCAAAGTGCCCCGCTAAGGTTATTCTGTAATTTAAGAAGTTTTATATGGTAAAAAGCCGGTGCATAGGAAAAATCCTCTGCACCGGCTTTTTTTCTATATGGGGAAGGAGAGCAATGAAAATATTAACGGATCATATCATCGATCTGTTTTAAGATCTCATTTTGTTTCTGCAAACGTTCTAATAACTGCCTGTTGTTTTCTAAATGTTCATTCAAAGAATCCAGGGCACCGTCATAATTTTCCTCCTGAACGGCACTTTTAACAGCAGAATTCTTTTTTTCGCCTTCTGCGGGTTTTTGGGATTCTCTGGTTTGGGAGTTTCCTTTCTCTTTCCCGGCATTTAATTGTTTGCGAAGTTCTGTAATCTGCTTCCATTCTTCTTTGGTAATGGATTCAGGGAGTTCTTTGGATTCTTTTACACTACTTTGAAGTGCTTTGTAACGTTCCATGATCTCATTGTTTTCTTCTTTTAAGGCATCGATTTGAGCTTTGATGTCTTTGCATTCTTCACGGATCTCTTCAGACTGTGTCTTATAGTCCTCTTTGGATGTTTCGGCATATGCCGGGAAAACGGTCATGCAGGATAAAACAGTAGCTGCGCACAGAACGGAATATTTTATGTTTCTCTTCATAAAAAGATACCTCGCTTTCTTTATAATGTGCTTTGTGTATTAGTCTTGTTTTGTGATCACACCATAAATCTATCAGATGACAGAGGAAAATAACAGGGCAGAAGTGTGGCAGAAGTGTGGCAGCCATTTACATTTTTCTTAACAGATGATAGGTAGGATCTGATGCATATAAAAAATTACAAAAATGTTAAAAGTGGGGATTGCACCCATTTTTTGACAAAAACCACACAGTCAAAAATTCAAAATAAAACCACGTAAAAACCAGGGTTTGCAGCAACTAATAGTTTACATAAAATAGAAAACAATAGTAATTTAAAAATTGACAAAAAATAAATATTAACAAACGTGTAATAATTTTGTAAAGAGCAGATTGTTATTATGCTAATTTTAAAACTTGAAACAATATGAAAATATACAAAAAGCACAAAAAAATTTACAAAAATTTCCGGTTCAAATTAAAATATGACAAAGTTGTTACGCAAAGGTTGACGTTTAAGATTAAATCCCATATAATTACCGATACATCCCAGAAAAACAGGCATAAAGTGGGGAAAATATCCCACAATGGCACTTGGGAGCGGATGCAGTTTACCGCTCTGAAACGGATTTACGAAGCAGGATGCTTCGGGAAAGAATATGAGGAGTATGTATGCTTACATGGCATTCATTCCTTCAGTCAGTAATGTTTTTTGTCCGGTCTATTTCTATTAAGGTGACAAAGAAACATTACCGTTCGTCTTCTGTCCTTATGTCAGGAGCCGTAGTGTTCGCAGTGGTTGCTTTCTCAGCCAATGGATTTGGCGGAGGTGGAAAGAATGTGCTGGCGGCGCCAAGGACGATGGGATCACTGGAAGCAGATGAGGAACTGGAGACAGAGACACTCTTTGAAGGAAGCAGTTTTGTTACAGAAGCAAAAATACAATTCGGGCTTTTAAACACAGGCAGTGAAGGTCAGCATCTGGCTGGCGCGCTGTTGGAAAAAGATGTCCGGGACAGACAGCGCAGACAGGCAGATGCGCAGATAGAAATAGAAGCGCTTCAGAAACAGATACTTAAAGAAAAAGAAGAAGCTGAAGCAAGACGGAAAGCAGAGGAAGAGAGAAGAGCGGCCAGAAGAATCAAGGTATCCGATGAAGATTATCAGGTATTACTTCGGATCGTTCAGGCAGAAGCCGGTGTATGTGATGAGAAGGGCAAGATCTTAGTAGCTGATGTGATCATCAACCGAGTTCTTTCAGGAAAATTTCCCGGAAGTGTTAAGGCGGTAGTATACCAGACTTCCCAGTTCCAGCCGGTGTCCAACGGCAGGATCAATTCCGTGAAAGTAACAGCTGAAACCATCCGGTGTGTAGACCGTGCACTGGACGGGGAAGATTATTCAAACGGTGCATTGTACTTTATGAACAGAAAGGCTTCCGGCAGCAAAGCAGGCTGGTTTGACTCCAGATTAACCTACCTTTTTGCGCACGGTGGTCACGAGTTCTTTAAATAATTCAGCCATGGGCTGGATTGTAATTAATTTTTCAAATAGCCGCAAGAAAGGGATTGAGTTTCAGGCTGCTTTGGGTGTATACTGATACAGACAGGAAACTGATAGAAAAATGTCAATAACACTGTCAATAACCACTCAAAGGAGAAGAGACCATGATTTTTGATGAAAAACAGAATTTGGACTTTTACAGAAACTTAGGTATTGAAGGAAGATACGCAAAGGCAGTAGACTTCTTAAAGAATACCGATCTTGCAGCATTAGAGCCTGGAAAGTATGAGATCGACGGAAAAGACGTATATGCAAATGTTACCGCTTACACCACCATTCCGTGGGAAGAGGCAAAGTATGAGGCACATGAGCATTATACCGATATCCAGTACGTGATCGAGGGAAGTGAGGTTATGACCTACGCTCCTGCACATGAAATGACTGTAAAGACTCCTTACAATACAGATAAGGACGTAGTATTCTTTGAGAATACCACAGACGGTCTGCAGGTAGTTGTAAAAGCTGGTCAGTATCTCATCTTCAATCCATGGGATGCACATAAGCCGAAGGCAGCCAACGGCGCTCCGGCACCTATCAAGAAAGTTATCGTTAAGATCAAAGAGGACTAATAACTGGTCTGGCGGTCTTTAGGTAACTCTGGGAAATGTAAATGAAATAAAATAAGTTTACGGAAAATATCGTCTGTACAGGACCATGAAATTGGTTGGTGCAGGCGATATTTTTTTTCTGTAATAAAGTCTTAAGAAAAAACACCCTTGTATAATTCATAAGATAATGCTATCTTAAGTGTATCACAACTGTATTAATATAATTAGTACAGTTGATACAATTCATACAGTGAAAACAGTTTATATAGGCAGAAAGGAGAGACAGAACATGATCGTGCTGGATTATAGGGACCGGCGTCCGCTGTACGAGCAGGTAACGGAGAAACTGGAAGAATTGATGTTTACCGGCGTACTGCCGCCGGACAGCCGTCTGCCTTCGGTGCGCAGTATGGCAACGGAGCTTTCCATTAATCCTAATACTATACAGAGAGCTTATGCGGAATTAGAGCGCCAGGGCTATATTTATTCCATTCAGGGAAAGGGAAGCTTTGTTTCAGACGGAAGACACCTTGCAGAGGGAATGCGGAAGGACTGGGAAAAGCAGTTTGACGCAGCCATAGAAGAAGGGCTGCGCATTGGTGTTAGTTTTAAGGATATGATAAAAATATTAGAAGAAAGGGAAGGAGGCAAGACAGATGCTTAAGGCAATGAACCTGACAAAAACCTTTGATGATCTGGTGGCAGTGGATCACATTGACGCAGAGATCAAAAGCGGCTCTGTATTTGGCCTGATCGGAACCAATGGAGCCGGTAAATCCACATTTCTGCGTCTGGCTGCCGGTATCCTGAAGGCAGATGAGGGACATGTGACCATAGACGGAGAAGAGGTATTTGAAAATATAAAAGCAAAGAAAAAGTTTTTCTATATTCCAGATGATGCCCATTTTTTCAGCAATGCGTCTCCTCTTGATATGCTGGAGTATTACAGTGTTGTTTATGAGCGTCTTGATAAAGAACGTTTTCATAAATTAATGAAAAATTTTGGCCTGGATGAAAAGCGGAAGATCCATACTTTTTCCAAAGGCATGAAAAAGCAGGTATCTGTGATCCTTGGCATCTGCTCTAATACGGATTATCTGTTCTGTGATGAGACTTTTGACGGCCTTGACCCGGTGATGCGCCAGGCTGTGAAGAGTATTTTCGCAGCAGAGATCGAAGACCGGAATATGACCCCGGTGATCGCCTCCCACAACCTGCGGGAACTGGAAGATATCTGCGACCATGTGGGACTGCTGCACAAAGGCGGTATCCTTCTTTCTAAGGACTTAGACGATATGAAGTTAAATATCCACAAGATCCAGTGTGTATTAAAAGAAGGAATGACAGCAGATGACTTAAAGGGCCTTCAGATCCTTTCAAGCGAAGGAAGAGGACGTCTTTTAACCCTTACAGTGCGGGGCACCAGAGAGGAAGCAGAAGGCATCATGAACCAGTATGAGCCTGTATTTTTTGAGTGTATCCCCTTATCCTTAGAGGAAATATTTATCAGTGAAACGGAGGTGGCAGGTTATGACATCCGCAAGCTTATTTTTTAAACTGCAAAAAGAAGATCTGAAACGCAGGATCTGGGTCATTGCCCTGTTGTTTTTAGGATTTTTCTTTGCCTATCCTGTAAACCTGGCGCTGATCATGGAAAATGCCCAGAACAGCCAGTTTGCCATGTACAACGGTTATACACCTCTGGTGGATACAGGAACGCCGGAGTATTTGGCAAAGGTACTGGAGTATAAGACAAAAGCAGTTGTGAATCTTGTTTCCTATGGAAACTTTCTGCCTCTGTTTATTATGGTAACAGCAGCAGTGGTGGTAGGAGCGGCTGGTTTTGCCTACCTCCACAATCAGAAAAAGGTGGATTTTTACCACAGTCTTCCTGTGAGAAGGGAAATGCTTTACCTGGTATACCATATAGACGGCATCCTTGTACTGGCAATTACCTATCTTATACACCTTTTAGTGCTTACAGCGGCAGCTGCTGCATATGGTGTAAGTCCGGCAAAGTTTGTGGGTCCCATGCTTTTTGGCTTTTTCATGAACCTGCTGTACTATATTGTTACATATGAGACAGTCATTGTGGCAATGATGCTCACAGGAAAGATCATTGTAGGACTGTTGGCTGCAGCTGTATTTTTCAGCTTTTTCCCGGCGGTGTCAGGGCTGATCGAAGGCTTTGAAAATATATTTTTCATTACAGCCAGCCAGGTTCCTCATGAAGACCTTTTTGATATGCTGGGACATCTGTCTCCGGTAGGTGCTTATGTTTTTTCCATCGCCGATGTTTACGATGGGAAGGCAGTGGCAGCTGCTCAGATCCTGGGGGTTGTGATCGCCATTTTTGCAGGAGGTATCCTGGGACTGGAGCTTTACAGAAAACGTCCTATGGAAGCAGCAGGAAAGGCTATGGCCTTTAAAAAGACCATGGCGCCCATCCGCATCCTTATTGTCCTTGCAAGCGGCATGGGAACCTCCATGTTCTTCTGGACACTGCAGAGCCGTCTGCGTTGGGGCCTTTTTGGAATAGTAGTAGGCATCCTTTTATCCCACTGTGTGATCGAGATCATCTACCAGGCTGATTTTAAGAAGCTGTTTTCCCATAAAATACAGCTGGTGGGCTGCATAGCAGCAGGTGTCCTGTTTTTCTTATCCTTCCGTTATGACTGGTATGGATATGATCGTTTTATCCCGGAAGAAGGAAAGATCGCCTCTGCAGGCCTGGAGCTTTCTGTAGATGAAAACTTCTTAAACTGGTATGCCCATGCAGAGGAAGAAGAGGGCAAATGGGTGGTGAAACATACCAGCAATTATGATTTTGTGAAAGATCATATGCAGCTGACTGATACAGATACGGTATTAGCCATTGTAAAAGAAGGCGTAGCACAAATGGCAGAGGAACGGAAAAACCGTTTTGACCAGCCTTATGGAATATCCGTGGCAGGAACAGCAGATCTTGTAGCCCAGGAAACTGCCGCTGCAAATACGGTTTCTGTGATCGGCGGGGCTGACGGTCCTACATCTATCTTTGTTGCAGGAAAAGTGGGGTCCGGAGAAAATGATCCTTTAGAGAAGGATATGACCATTTCTGTGAATGTAATTTACAAGTTGCAGAACGGAAAACAGATGGGAAGACGCTATAATGTATCTTTAAACAGCATTATGAGTGCCTATGACAAGGTATATGCTTTGGAAGAATACAAAAAGGGCTTGTATCCTGTTTTTGAAGAAAAGGCAGAAGATATTTCAAGGGTAATCTACAAAGAAGCAGGAAATATCTGGTACCAGACACAGGACAGTGCTGCAACCGAAGAGGTGTTAAAGGCATATCAGGAAGACCTTCTGGCCCAGACAGTGGCAGACAGAAGACAGGAAGACCCGGTAGGAAGCTTGTTATTTGTAGATCATAATATGGCCGCTTTCTTACAGCAGCAGGACTGCCGGAAAGATGTCATGGAGATGCCTGTAAATGCTATGGCAGATGAGTACGATGCCGGATATTACTATGACAGTGAGTCTACCTATGACATGGCAGAAGATTACTGTATTTCCTGGCCTTTATATCCTTCTTTTAAGAATACAATAGAAGCTTTAAAGAAGCAGTCTGTTGTACCGGGAAGCTATATGACAGCGGAAAATATCCAGAATATACGCATCGACCTGCAGCGGCTGTATATAGATGAAGATGGAAATATAAAACTTCCTCAGGGAGATGATCTGAAAAAGCTGAAAGCAGAAAATCCTCATTATTCTGAACCGGGAAATCTGGGTATTACCGATCCTGAGGAGATCGTAGAACTGATCGGCGCCTGCCAGGAAAGCTCTTTAGCAGATGACAACGGCCTGTGCAGCAGCTTTAATGGGGATGAAGACCTGTTTGCCTACGTGACCATGAAAAATGGAAGCCAGTTCAGGGTCAACATGGACCTTAAAAAACTGACTTCCCAGGGAGAAGAGTTATTTACAGGGATTCCTGTAGTTTTTAAATAAAAGTTGTTTT
>CAVDQU010000083.1:0-11970 GCA_963611035.1 Agathobaculum sp. | reverse complement strand
TAAGTATGTACCGAAGGCTATTTCGGGAATTTACGACTGTGGAGTGTACAAGAACTTGTGAGTAGCGTATTGTTTGCAATCGCAAAAACATACACATTGAAGCAGTAAGAAGTATCCGTGAGGACTTCAATTTCTCGATGTGTTTGAGTATATTTAAACATGTTTTGAGTGGCAGGACAAGTAAATGCCCGATATCAATATACTGGTAGTAGATGATGAAAAAGAGATCGCGGACCTGATCGAGATCTATCTGGTCAGCGATGGTTATAAAGTATTTAAAGCAGAAAATGCAGAGATGGGACTTGACATCCTGAATAAGCAGAACATCCACCTGGTGCTGTTAGACATTATGATGCCTGGTATGAATGGACTGGAGATGTGCAGAAAGATCCGTGAGACCAATAACATCCCCATTATCATGTTAAGTGCCAAGTCCACAGACTTAGACAAGATCTTAGGTCTTGGAACCGGTGCAGATGACTATGTGACAAAGCCATTTAACCCTCTGGAACTGACCGCCAGAGTGAAATCCCAGCTGCGCCGCTACACACAGTTAAACCCAAACAGCGGAGCAAGAGAGACTGTAAATAATGAGATCACCATTAAAGGAATGAGCATCAACCGTGACAACCACAAAGTAGTGGTTGACGGGGAAGAGATCAAATTGACCCCTATCGAATTTGACATCCTTTATCTGCTGGCTTCCAATCCGGGAAAGGTCTTCAGCACCGATGAGATCTTTGAAAAAGTCTGGAACGAAAAGGTTTACGAAGCCAATAATACAGTTATGGTACATATCCGTCGCTTAAGAGGAAAGATGAAAGAAGATACCAGGCAGAACAAGATCATCACCACCGTGTGGGGAGTGGGTTACAAGATTGAAAAATGATGTAAGCAGGCGCTACCGCACCCGTGTGATCACCAATATCATATACAGCGCCATCATTACCTGCCTGGTAGAAGTGTTCCTTGTTACGAACCTGTCAATGGTGGCCCGTTATATGGGAAACAGAGGAAAAATGCTTGTAATGGTCCAGGCCATTGAAAAGCAGCACACGGCAGTTGTCCTGTTGTATTTAATCCTGGGGATCCTGCTTTTTTCTGTTACCTTTATGATCCTTCAGGAACCTTATATCCGCTATATCAGCAGGATCTCAGAGGCAGTGCAGAACATTTCCGAAGGGGACCTGAACACAGTGATCGATGTGATCGGTGATGATGAATTTTCCGGTATGGCGGCTAATTTAAACCGCATGGCTGCAGATATCAAGCAGCTGATGGAAAAAGAAAGGGAATCTGAGCGGACGAAAAATGAGCTGATCACCAATGTGGCCCACGATCTGCGCACGCCGCTGACTTCCATTATCGGTTATCTGGAACTTCTGACCAACAATCAGCAGATACCGGCAGATATGCAGCATAAATACATAGAGATCGCATATGGAAAATCAAGAAGATTACAGAAGCTGATCGAGGAACTGTTTGGTTTTACCAAGTTAAATTACGGCAAGATCGCCATGCATGTGGGACAGATCGATATTGTGAAGCTGTTGGGACAGCTTGTAGAAGAAGCATATCCCAATTTTGTGGAAAAAGGACTGTCCTATGATCTGCAGAGCAATGTGCCGGCCAAGATCATCAATGCAGATGGAAACCTTCTTGCACGCCTTTTTGACAACCTGATCGGAAATGCCATTAAATACGGCGCAGATGGAAAGCGGGTGCTAGTAAAAATACATGCGGAAAGTGAAACAGTGACTGTTTCAGTTACCAATTACGGCTATGTGATACCTGCAGATGAACTTCCCCTTATTTTCAACAAATTTTACCGGGTGGAACAGTCCCGTTCCAGCAGTACCGGTGGTACTGGCTTAGGTCTTGCCATTGCAAAAGAGATCGTGGATATGCATGGCGGTACCATCAGTGTAGCCAGTGACCTTAACGGAACTGTATTTACAGTAAAGCTTCAGGTCCATTTTGATGTGGATAAGGAAAATTTCGGACATAAAAATGAGGATTAGACCATGGATACAGGTAAAAACAGAATCGTTGGAAAGAATACAAAAAGGGCGCTGAAAAGCACCCTTTTTGCCGTCCTGCTGTCAGCTTCTTTAAGCTGTGAAGCACTGGCGGCCATGACGGCAGATGGCCCGGGTGCGGCCTATGAGTCTTCCAGAGAGACCAGTGAAAATACAGCATCAGCAGAAGAAACCACACTTGCGGAAGAGCTGCTGGGAGAAGGCCCCATTTTAATGGATGTGGTCTACGGATATGACAATGTGGCAAAAAGCGGACGCTTTCTGCCCCTTGATATCCAGTTGGACAATACGCTGGAAACGGATTTTAAGGGCGTTCTCACTGTTACTTCCAGAGAACCGGATTATGACGGCTACAACAACAGTTCCCAGATGAAATATGATGCGTACCGGTATGAATTTCCGGTGACCATAGAGGCAAATGGAAGTCTGGAGAAAAAAATAGATATTTCCCTCAGCAGCCATTCCGATGTCATGTACATCAGTCTTTATGATGAAAATGAGAAACAGGTCTTAAGTAAGCGGCTGAAAATGGATTTGAATACACAGACCGCCCAGTTATTTATCGGCGTGGTAAGCGATGCGCCGGAAAAACTTTCTTATCTGGACCAGGTGGGCGTCAATTACAGTATGCTGCGCACCAAAACCATTGACTTGACGGTGTATGATCTGCCGGATACGGAACTGGGCTTAGACCAGTTGGATGTGCTTTTGATCACGGATTTTAATACTCAGGCGCTGACCAAAGACCAGACGGATGCTATTTTAGAATGGGTACACAGAGGCGGTATTCTTCTTTTAGGAACAGGAGACAGAGGAGAAGAGACTTTATCAGCCTTTAGCAAACAGCTGTTAGAATATCCGGTGTTACCGGCAACGACTTATAATCTTCAAATGGGGCCGGACCGTGGGCCAAAAGAGAGAGGCGGTGACAGCCTTACGTTAAACTGTACAGAAGTAGATTTAAAAGGCGGTACAGATCTGATCACCAGTGACTCCTTTATCGTCCTTTCCAGCACTTCCATGGGAAATGGAATGGCAGCAGTTGCCACCTTTGACTTTACAGATTTGGAGGAATATTGTTCCAAAGACAGCTCCTATGCGGATTATTTCCTGACCACACTTTTAGGGGAAGACCGGATCAATAATCTGAATAGTAATACAGGCGGGGGAAACTATAACCAGTTCTGGTCCATTCAGAGCCTGGTGAATACAGGAAATATCCGCAGGCTTCCAAAGATCGGTCTTTATGTGACACTGGCAGTGGCTTATGTGGCACTGGCAGGGCCGGGGCTGTATTTCTTCTTGAAGCAGAGAAAACTGCGGGAATATTATCAGCCGTCTGTGGCTCTTCTTGCGATCTGTACTACGGGAATGGTAATCTTAATGGGTTCCGGTACCCGGTTTTCGGGCCCGTTTTTTACCTATGCTACCATTGAAAATACCAGTGAAACAGATAAGTCAGAGACCACTTTTATCAACATGCGGGCGCCTTATAATAAGACGTATTCCGTAGAGTTAAATCCACAGTACCGTCTGTATCCTGTTACGGGAAGTCCTTATTATGACCAGACCTCCACAGGAGAATTTACAGATACAAATCAGGCAGATATTACGATCCGGTACGGGGAAGACGCTACCTGGATCCGGGCAGTGGATACAGGAGCATTTAATTCCAAAATTTTCCAGATGGAGATGCATACAGATAATGAAACAGGAGAAGGATTTTCCGGGGAGATCCGGGCATTTAACGGGGAACTTTCCGGCACCATCACCAATAATTATCCTTATGCAGTGGAAAATGCAGCGCTGATCCTTTATAACCAGCTGCTGATCATTGGAAATATGGAGCCGGGAGAGACTATTTCCTTAGATAACAAGCCAATGACCTTCTGCGCTACTAATTTCAGCTATGTTCTGGCATCCCAGATCACAGGAGTTTCCCTGTATGATGTGAACGGGGATATGGAAGATGCCTCTTATGTGCAGGCTTTGGAGCGGGCCAATCTTCTTTCCTTCTATATTGAAAATTATATTTCCGGCTATCATTCCCAGGCCTGTGTAGTGGCATTTGGAAATGAAAAAGAAAATCTGGATTTTATGAAACAGGCAGATTATGAGGCTTATGGCTGTACTCTTTTAACGGCGCAGCTGGAAGTAAATTATGAAAAGGATGGAAAAGTTTTCCGTTCTGCCATGCAGAAGCAGCCAAATGTGCTTTCCGGAGAGTATGACGCAGACCGCAATACCATGTACGGAATGGCACCGGTGATCTTAGAATATTATCTGGGAAATGAAACGGAAGTGGATTCTGTAGATTTCCACCTGCTGACAGAAGAAGCTTCTGACAGCTTGCGGTATTATTACACCGTTCCGTTTGCGGGAAGCATATATTTTTATAATTATAACACCGGTGATTATGACCTTGTAAAGCCGGATCAGGTACATTTTACACGGGAAGAACTGGAGGAATATTTATCTCCAGGAAATACCATTACCGTCCGTTATGTATATGACACAGCAGGGGAGTACACCTGGAATATCATGCTTCCGGTGGTAACTGTCACAGGAAGGAGCAAGTGATGCTTAAGATAGAAAATCTCCATAAAATATATGGTAAATATCACGCTTTAAGCGGCCTGAACATGACGGTAAAGGAAGGTGCCCTTTATGGATTTGTAGGGCCAAACGGGGCGGGAAAAACAACGGCCATTAAGATCATGACCGGACTTTTAGAGGCAGAAGAAGGAAGAGTGATCATTAACGGGGAAGACGCTTTAGCAGACCCGGATAAGCTGCGTTCTTTCATCGGCTATGTGCCGGATTTCTTTGGTGTATATGATAATCTGACAGTAGGAGAATATATGAGCTTTTTTGCTTCCTGCTATCATATAGATGGACTGGTGGCAAGAAAGCGGTATACCGCCCTTTTGGAGCAGGTGGGACTGGATGACAAACTGGATTTTTATGTAGACGGCCTTTCAAGAGGTATGAAGCAGCGCCTCTGTCTGGCAAGAGCACTGATCCATGATCCCCAGATCCTGATCTTAGATGAGCCTACTTCCGGCCTTGATCCAAGGACCCGGGTGGAATTTAAAGAAATATTGGAAGACCTGAAATTTGCAGGAAAGACCATTCTCATCAGTTCCCATGTACTTTCGGAGCTGTCGGAAATGTGTACGGATATCGGTATCATTGATCAAGGCAGAATGATCCTGGAAGGAAATATCGATGACATTTTATCAAGGGTCAATGCTTCCAATCCGCTGGTAATCTCTGTTTACAGCAACATGGAAAAAGCACTGTCTATTTTAAAAAGCCATCCATGTGTGCGGACCATCTCCATGAGAGATAAGGACATCTGCGTCCGTTTTGCAGGAGATGCCCAGGATGAGGCTATGTTATTACAGCAGCTGATCGACTCAGATGTGCTGGTCAATGGCTTTATCCGAGAGAAAGGCAGTCTGGAAAGTGTATTTATGCAGCTGACAGATCATGAAGAAGAAAGGGTGGTGACTTCCTATGAAGCAGAATCCGGTTTATAACAGGGAAATGCGGGTAAGCTCACGAAGCCTGAAACTGCCCCTTATCATCTTTTTATTTAACGGTATTTTATTTTTGGTGACCCTTTTAAACATGTATTCTGTAGTCATGCAGGTAAAAGCCACGGCGAATATCCAGTACAGCAGCTTTATGGACCTGTATGAATTTGTTACATCCATAGAATTTTTACTGTTAATGTTTATTGTTCCGGCGGTAACGGCTTCTTCCATCAGCGGAGAGCGGGAGCGCCAGACCTTAGATCTGATGCTGACCACCAGGATGAGCGCCGGCCAGATCGTGGCAGGGAAACTCTTAAGCGCCTTAAGCACTTTGTTTTTGCTCATCCTTTCCAGTTTTCCGGCAGTTGCCATGGTATTTGTATACGGCGGTATTACATGGATGGATGTTTTTTCATTGATCCTGTGCTATGTAACAGTGGCATTTTTTGCAGGAAGTGTTGGTATCTGCTTTTCCGCTGCTCTTAAGCGTTCCACGATTTCTACGGTTGTGACCTACGGGACGCTGATCGCGGTAGTGGCAGGAACTTATTTTATCAACCGCTTTGCTCTTTCCGTATCAGGAATGAACCTGGATAAGACAACCGTTTATGCACTGGCAGATAGTGGGGTACGGGCATCTTCCGGCGGCTTCTTTTACCTGTTTTTGTTTAACCCGGCGGTCACATTTATGGCTATTATCGGGGAACAGGCGGGCAGAGGAACGCCTCTTGCAGATATAGTAAGTTATTTTGGCATGCCGGAAAGCGGTTTTATCATTAAACACTGGATTGGTTTAAGCATCCTGTTCCAGCTGGCAGCAGGAGCAGCTCTGATCGCAGGAGCCATCCGTTTTGTAGAACCTGTAAAACGTAAAAAAACTAGTACATCGTTTCATAAATAACTGGCCTAATCACGTAGGATGCAGATTCGAGTGTGCAGTTCAAAAAACGCAGGCGTAGCGGGCTACGCTGAGGCTTTTTGAACTGTGCAATCGGATTTGCAGACAAGCGAATAGGCTAGTTATTTTGTAAACGATGTACTAGAAGGAGGAAGAAATAAATGGGAATTATTAAAGCGGCAGCACATGCAGTTGGAACAGGTCTGGCAGATCAGTGGCTGGAGGCCCTGGAACCGGACAATATGGGAGCACAGACCGTCTTTGCAAAAGGCGTTCAGGTGCGCAAAGGAAAGGGCGAAAATGGCAAAGGCTCTGACAACATGGTAACAGAAGGTTCTATTATCCATGTATATCCGGAGCAGTGCATGATCTTAGTAGACGGCGGCAAGATCGTGGATTACACAGCAGAGCCTGGATATTATAAAGTAAGCCTGGATACACAGCCGTCCCTGATGAATGGTTCTTTGGGAAAGGCAGTAAAAGAGTCCTTGGGAAGGATCCGTTTTGGCGGTGTTGCTCCTACTGCCCAGAAGGTATATTACATCAATCTCCAGGAGATCCGGGGACTGAAATTCGGCACTAAAAATGCTATTAACTATTTTGACAGTTTTTATAATGCAGAGCTGTTTTTACGGACCCATGGTACCTATTCTATTAAGGTCACAGATCCGTTAAAATTCTATGCAGAAGTAGTTCCAAAGAACGCAGACCGCGTGGAAATGGAAGATATCAACGAGCAGTACTTAAATGAGTTTTTAGAGGCACTGCAAAGCTCTATCAACCAGATGTCAGCAGACGGCATCCGCATTTCCTTTGTTGCATCCAAGGGCATGGAACTGGGAAAATATATGGCTAATGTGTTAGATGAGCAGTGGAAAGAGCTGCGCGGTATGGAGATCCAGTCGGTAGGAATTGCAAGCATTTCCTATGATGAGACTTCCCAGGAACTGATCAATATGCGCAACAAGGGCGCTATGATGGGGGACCCGTCTGTAAGAGAAGGCTATGTGCAGAGCACCATTGCAGAAGGTTTAAAGAATGCAGGAAGCAATTCAAACGGCTCTATGACCGGATTTATGGGAATGGGCTTTGGAATGCAAAGCAGCGGCGCATTTATGGGTGCAGCTTCCTCTACTAATATGCAGCAGATGCAGATGAACCAGCAGAGACAGCAGCGGCCCCCACAAACCGCAAAACAGCCGTGGATATGTCCTGCATGCCATGTGGAAAACACAGGAAAATTCTGCAGCGAGTGTGGAAAACCAAAGCCATCTGCTGAGTGGACCTGTCCAAACTGCGGTACTGTTAATAAGGGCAAGTTCTGCAGTGAGTGCGGAAACCCAAGAGGAGAAGCTTAAGCATGGGGGTCATAATATATAAATGCCCCAACTGCGGCGGCGGACTGACATTTAATGCAGAAAAACAGAAATACAGGTGTGAATACTGCCTTTCGGAGTTTACGCAGGAAGAGCTGGATGAGATAGAGGTGCGAGAACTGGAAAAAGCAGAGAAGAGGGCAAAAATTACCCCCATTATGTACATCTGCCCCAGCTGCGGTGCCCAAATCGTCACAGATGAGACCACAGCAGCTTCTTTCTGCTACTACTGCCACAATCCTATTGTTTTGGAAGAAAAACTGCGGGGGGAGTTTAAACCCGACTATGTAGTGCCATTTCAGATCGATAAGAAAAAGGCTCAGGAGATATTTACCCAGTGGGTGACCCGGAAGAAATTTGTACCCGATTATTTCTACTCTCCCAGCCAGATCGAGAGCATGACTGGTGTGTATTTCCCTTACTGGCTTTACAGCTGCCAGGTAAAAGGTGACCTGCAGGCAGAAGGAAAAACCATACGCACCTGGGATATGGCGGGCATGCGCTACACGGAGACCAAGGTCTACGATATCCAGAGACAGGGAAATATGAACGTGGATTCTGTAGCCAGAAATGCCTTAAAAAAGGCCAATCGAAAGCTGATCGACGGTGTTCTGCCTTACCGTATGAATGAGAAAAAGGACTTTTCCATGGGTTATCTTTCCGGATTTATGGCAGAGAACCGGGATATGGAAAAAGACGGTTTTGTAAAAGAAGTGAAAGAAGAAGTGCGGCAGTTTGCATTATCCAGTTTAAGGAGCCAGACCGGGAATTATTCCAGCATTCAGATGCGAAAAAATGAAGTGGATATTGCAGGAGAAAACTGGGCTACAGCTTTGCTTCCTGTGTGGACTGTAACGTATAACGACAAGGCAAGAGGAAAGATCTACTATTTTGCCTTAAACGGACAGACGGGAAAGATATGGGGAGAACTTCCGGTGGATAATAAAAAACTGGCAGTTTTATTCTTAAGTATTTTTATGCCTGTTTGCGTGATACTGCTGTTTTTAGGATATTGGATCGGCTGATGAGGTGATGAGATGAAAAAGATAAAAGGGATAATGACCTGTCTGCTGATCTGTGTATTTTTAGTCATAGGCAGTATGGCAGTATGGGCAGATCAGACGGGAGCAGTAAGCGGTCAGACCCGTATATTTGACCAGGCGGGACTGTTTAGTGAAACGGAAAAGATCCAGTTAGAAGAGGCCATCGCCCAGTGCAGAAAAAGCACAAAGATGGATGTAGTAGTAGTAAGCGCATATGCAGACGGGGATCGCACAGCAGAAGAATATGCAGATGATTACTACGATTATGGCGGTTTTGGCGTGGGAAAGAAAGCCAGCGGTGTAATTCTTTTATACTATATGGATGGACCGGGAGAGCCAGGGGGAGAATGTTATATTTCTACCTCAGGAACAATGATCCCTTTGCTTACAGATGAGCGTATTGAAAACATTTTAGATGATGTATATGGGAAACTGGGAAGCAGGGACTTTGCGGCAGCTACGGAAGTTTTTCTGGACGATGTAAGCACCTATGTGAAAAAGGGCGTGGAATCCGGCCAATATACCTATGACCGGGATACAGGAGAGATCGTCCGTTACCGCAGCATCCGCTGGTATGAGGCGGCAGCAGCCATAGGGATCGCCGGAATCTTAGCTGGATCTGTATGCATGGACATAAAAAGACGCTATGCCATGAAGCAGAGCAGCAGAGAGGCATCCAACAGCCTTCAGGCATACCGGGCAGACTGCGCTTTCCATTTTTCTGTTACCGGTGATAAGCTGATCAACCAGTTTGTACGCTCTGTTCCCATTCCAAGGAATACTTCCGGTGGAAGCAGAGGCGGGGGCCATTTCGGTGGCGGTTCTTCCGGACGCAGCACGGTACATGCTTCCAGCAGCGGGCGCAGCCATGGAGGCGGCGGAAGACGTTTTTAACAGAAGCAGAAAAAACGTTACGTGGTCAGTTTTTGAGAGGACTGGCACAGTTTAAAAGCATCAGCGTATGATAGTATTAGACGCATCGCTGATGCTTTATATAGATTTTCACGGTTCCGGAACCTGGACGGCAGAGCGTTTTGCTCTGCCTGGTACATAGATCTTATGGATACCAGAAAGTGCAAGATACCGGGATCCGGGGAAAATTTCAGGATGCAGCATCAGAGGAAAGACATGAATTATACTTATATACTCCACTGCGCAGACGGGACTTTGTACTGCGGATGGACCAATGACTTAAAAAAACGGCTCCATGCCCACAACAGCGGCATTGGAGCCAAATATACGAAATCCAGAAGGCCGGTAACACTGGCCTATTATGAAGCTTTTGAGACAAAACAGGAAGCCATGAAACGGGAATATGCAATAAAACAGCTCCCCCGGAAGAAAAAGGAGGAGCTGATCAGTCAAGGCTGTAATATGGACATGTTTGCAGATATAGACAGCCAGGTTTATGCCACAAACTGATACATCATCATATAGTGGCAGAGACTGCCGCCCATAACAAATAAGTGGAAGATCTCATGGGAGCCAAAATACCGGTGTCTGGAGTTGAAGATAGGCAGTTTCAACGCATAGATAATGCCGCCTACAGTGTAAATAATGCCGCCGGCTAAAAGCCATGCAAATCCCCCGGCGGGAAGCGCGGCGATGATCTTGGAAATAGCCAGGATGCATACCCAGCCCATGGCAATATAGATCAGGGAAGAGAACCACTTGGGGCAGGTGATCCACAGAGCATTGATGATAATGCCAATAAGGGCAATTCCCCACACAAGGCCTAAAAGGCTCCAGCCTGTGTGATCCCCTAAAACGATCAGGCATACCGGCGTATAAGTTCCGGCGATCAGGACGAAGATCATCATATGGTCCAGCTTACGCAGACACTTATTCACGGCAGGAGAAATATTCAGCGTATGGTACAGCGTACTTGCTCCATACAGACAGATCATACTTAAAATGAACACCGCCAGTGCTGCCAGATGCAGGTAGCCTGGCGTTTTTGCTGCTTTGACTAAAAGTGGGACGGATGCAATAACAGCGGCCACCATGGCGATCAGATGGGTAATGGCGCTTCCGGGATCTTTCATACGGCAGATGTTTCTTTTTATCTTTGCACTCATAGCGGATACCTCCTTGCATGTAGTATGAGTTTGAAAAACAATCTTATGTAGTATTTAATACTACATATCATTACAACCAATACTATACAACAGACACTCAAAATATGCAAGGTCTTTTTTGGCAAAGTAAACGATGCAGTAGGATCACAGACATAAAAAAAGCTGTTCCGTTGTGAACGAAACAGCTTTCCTTCCGGCCTTTTGATCCGGTATCATAATTTTAAGCAGACAGAAAACGAGAGCGGCTGATCAATATCCGTATGCCAGTGCGCCGCCGTCTACGGCAAAGTCCTGTCCGGTAATATAGCTGCCGTTGGGACCGCAAAGGAAGCTTGCCATAGCGCCCAGATCTCTGGTATCTCCGTAAGAATGGAATGGCATACGTCCTAAGATACGGCGTTCTCTTTCAGGATCTGCCACCTGCTGCAGCATCTTGCTTTTGAACCAGCCGGGGGCAATGCTGTTGACGCAGATGTTATCCTGCGCCCATTCTACTGCCAGTCCTTTGGTCATAGCCAGTACGGCTCCCTTGCTGGTACAGTATGGAACCACCTCAGAGAAGCCTAGGTGGGCACTCATGCTGGTGATATTAACGATGCGGCCCTTATCCGGAGCCTGTTTCAAGTAAGGATAACAGAGCTGGCTCATCTGGAACACATATTTTACATTTACATTCATAATATGGTCAAACTGCTCCTGCGGAAACTGTTCTGCCCGGCATTTGAAGGTGGCGCCTGCGTTATTTACAAGAAAATCCAGACGGCCGCCGGTCTTTGCAGTGATCTCTTCAAGCAGGTTTTTCATAGCCTCTTTGTCACCGATGTCCCCCTTAACATGGATCACACCCGGGTGGCTTTCTCCGTATCCTTCCTTCGGTGCTCCGGTGCGGCTTACCGTATAGACTGTGGCACCGTCCTGCGCCATAACATTGGCGATCTGGTAGCCGATGCCGCTGCTGCCTCCTGTGACGATTCCGACTTTACCATCTAATGCTCCC
>CAVDQU010000082.1:0-12226 GCA_963611035.1 Agathobaculum sp. | reverse complement strand
GGATATCTGCATCCAGATCTCCCTGGGCCACCCGGTCAAAAGAGCGTAAAAGCCGCTTAAAAGGCCGTACCAGAAAATGGGCAGAAGCCACAGAAGTAAGAACTGCCACCAGGGCCATGCAGAGAAAGAACAGCTGGGCACTGCTTTTTACCCTTTCTGTTACAGAAGTGACATTTTCCATGGAAGCTGTCACTGCAATAACTCCCTGGATCTTTTTTTCATCTGTGGGATCATAAACAGGGATCGTCTGGTAATAATATCCCCCCTCTTTATTAAAACGGCTGCTGCTCTCTCCTTTAAAACAGCGGATGACCTCTTCTGATATATAATATTTTCCCGTAGACAGATTAAAGGTATCTGTCATGATCTTATAACTGCTGTTGACAACAACGATCCGGCCATTATACAGGTCTGCAATGGTCTGCATCTGGACATCCAAGCCAATATTATTGGTCTTATCTGCTGTAAGATAACCAGAACGGGTCATACGGTTGCTTAAGATCACACACTGGTTCTGGATCTCAATATTCCTTGCCTCCAGCTGGTTCTGTTTAAAAGATCCCATAAGGATCCATGTCTGCAGAAGCAAAGGAATGACCGCCACTGCGATCATTAAAAGAGTCATGGGGACAGTGATGCTCTGTCCCCGTGTCTTTAGCTTTTCATACCATTTTTCTTTGTTCAATTGCTTATGCTCCTTATTCCAGCTCCTTTAACTTACTGGAGCAGGCTACTGCAAAGCTACCTGGTCCAATGTGGCAGGCAATGCTTAAGGAAAGAGGCGATACTGTGACCGGTGCTCCCGGATACTGCTCTTTTAAAGCCTCTTCCAGCTCTTTTGCCCCCTCTTCATTGCAGGTATGGGCGATTTCCAAGTAGGTATGTTTTGCCTCTTTATCATGGAAACGCTCCTCTAAGTCTTTTGCAATGGCAGTAAGCATAATGGACTTGGCCTGCTTAGCTGTACGCGCCTTGGAAAATGCGTCTAACTTCTCTCCCTGAATGGTTAAGACCGGCTTGATACGAAGAAGAGTTCCCAACGCTGCAGCTGCCGGAGTGATACGTCCTCCCTTTTTCAGGTATTTTAAAGTAGTAAGGGTAATATAAATGCTGCTCTCATATTTGGTGCGCTCTAAGATCTCTTTGATCTGGGCTGCATCATAGCCTTTTGCAGCCAGGTCTCTTGCATCAATAGCTGACTGTTCCTGGGTAACGGAAATACGCTGGTTATTTACAACCTGTACCTTTCCATCATAATCATCTGCCAGCATAAGGGCAGTCTGGCAGGAACCGCTTAATCCGCTGGACATAGGGATATAAACGATCTCATCATATTCCTTTAACAGCTTATCCCAGAAGTCTGTTACTTCTCCCGGGGATGGCTGGGAAGTGGAGATATCTGCTCCTTCTTCCATACGCTTAAAAAATTCCTCATGGGTCAGGTTCACACCCTCATAAAACATTTCCCCATCAATAATAAAAGGCATAGGCAGCACATAAATTCCTAATTTTGCTGCCTGCTCCTGTGTAATACCGCTGTTGCTATCTGTAGCAATTGCTGTTCTCATGACTTTCTCCTTAAATGTTGTTATACTTATGTCACCATGATACTACAGATTTGCCTTTGGGTCAAAATATATTTAAAAATCCGGAAGCGGTCCAAACGGACTGCTTCCGGATTTTTATGTTTACCAGCGATCGATCCCGCCACTGGCCGGGTTTTCGCATCATATACAGCAAACGCGCTCAAAAAGCTCGTCTGTCTGGTTTTATTTATTACTTTCTAACGATCAGTGACTTTCCAGTCATTTCCTTAGGCTGCTCCATGTCCATTAACTCGATCAGAGTTGGTGCGATATCGCATAATGCACCGCCTTCACGAAGCTTCATATCAGCGTCTGCATTTACCAGGACAAATGGAACTGGATTGGTAGTATGAGCGGTGTATGGTTCGCCTGTCTCATAGTCTACTAACTGCTCTGCATTTCCGTGGTCAGCACAGATGAACATAACGCCGTTTACTTCCTTTAATGCCTCTACAGCGCGGCCTACGCACTCATCTACTACTTCGATCGCCTTGATAGCTGCTGCTTCTACGCCAGTATGTCCAACCATATCCGGGTTAGCGAAGTTAATGATGATCACGTCATATTTGCCGGACTTAATGGCCTCGGTCAGCTTGTCGCATACGCCGTAAGCACTCATTTCAGGCTTTAAGTCGTAGGTAGCAACTTCCTTTGGAGAAGGAACCAGGATGCGGTCTTCTCCTTCGTTCGGCTCTTCTACACCGCCGTTAAAGAAGAAAGTAACGTGAGCATATTTTTCCGTCTCAGCAATTCTTACCTGTTTCTTGCCGTTTGCTGCCAGGAACTCACCAAATGTATTGGTAATGGATTCCTTCTTAAATGCAACCAGCTTGTTGGTAATGGTCTCATCGTAATCAGTGAAGCATACATATACCAGGTCTAACTTCTTCTCTCTTGCAAAACCGTCAAAATCATCATCGCAGAATGCATGGGTAATCTCTCTTGCGCGGTCCGGGCGGAAGTTAAAGAAGATAACGGAATCGCCATCTTTAATGGTTGCCAGTGCCTTGCCATTTTCTGTAACTACAAATGGTACAACGAACTCATCGGACTTGCCATCGTCATAGGAAGCCTGGATGCCTTCTGTTGCGCTTGCAGCTGTATTTCCTTCGCCCTTTGTGAGAGCGTTGTAAGCTAACTCTACACGGTTCCATCTCTTATCACGGTCCATTGCATAGTAACGTCCCATAACGGATGCTACTTTGCCCACACCGATCTCTGCCATCTTTGCTTCCAGCTCGGTAACAAATTCCTTACCGGATTCTGGAGGTGTATCACGGCCGTCTAAGAAGCAGTGTACATATACTTTTTCCAGACCGTTTCTTTTTGCCAGTTCTAACAGACCGTAAATATGGTTTAAATGGCTGTGTACGCCGCCGGTGGATACCAGACCGAACAGGTGCAGTGCAGAGTCATTTTTCTTACAGTTTTCTACTGCTGTTAAAAATTCTGGTACGTTAAAGAAGTCTCCGTCGTTAATAGACTTGGTAATCCTGGTCAGCTCCTGGTATACAACACGGCCTGCGCCCATGTTTAAATGTCCTACCTCGGAGTTACCCATCTGTCCTTCTGGAAGTCCTACTGCAAGGCCGCTTGCCTGGCCTTTTACAAATGGACACTGGCTCATTAACTGATCCATAACAGGAGTTTTTCCTTCGCATACAGCGTTGTGATCACATCTGTCATTCAGTCCGTAGCCGTCCAGGATCATTAATACTACTGGTTTCTTGCTCATATCTTTTCTCCTCATTCAACCTGCCTTTTTACAAAGACTTTATATAATGGATACAAATGCCCTGAGACCCGTTTTCACGACCCCAGGGCTAAGCTTTTGCAACTACAATAATTACTTGTTATAGTTTACGATCTTACCAAAATCAGGCTTTAAGGAAGCTCCGCCTACCAGGCCACCGTCAATATCTGGCTGTGCAAACAGTTCTGGTGCGCTTGCCGCTGATACAGAACCGCCGTACTGGATACGGATAGCCTGTGCAGTTGCCTCATCATAAATCTCGCTGATGCATGCGCGGATCGCTGCGCATACTTCTTCTGCCTGCTCTGTGGTAGCTACCTTACCGGTTCCGATAGCCCAGATCGGCTCATAAGCGATAACAGCTGTCTTTGCCTGATCTGCTGTTACGTTTAAGAAAGCGATCTTGATCTGCTGGCGGATCCAGTCAATGGTAATGCCCTGCTCTCTCTGAGTTAAAGATTCACCGCAGCAGATGATAGGAGTAATTCCATGCTCAAATGCCTTTAATACTTTCTTGTTTACGGTCTCATTTGTCTCAGCAAAATACTCTCTTCTCTCAGAATGGCCGATGATCACATACTTAACGCCTGCGTCATTTAACATGTTCGGGGAAATTTCGCCTGTGTATGCGCCCTTTTCCTCAAAATACATGTTCTCAGCACCGATCTGGATGTTGGTTCCCTTTGCTGCTTCCATTGCCGGAATAATATCAATAGCCGGTACACAGAAAACTACATCTACTTCATCATTTACTACTAATGGTTTTAATTCGTTTACAAGAGCAACTGCCTCAGAAGGTGTCATGTTCATCTTCCAGTTGCCTGCGATGATCTTCTTTCTTGCCATAATGTCCTGTCTCCTTTATACACATATAACGTATACACGACTCACAGGCGGTCTGTTTTTATCCCCAGTTATTTCCAAAACAGCCGCCTGCAATATCATTTATTCTTACTTATTTATCATCTGCTGCAGCTACGCCTGGCAGTTCCTTTCCTTCCAGGAATTCCAGAGAAGCGCCGCCGCCAGTGGAGATGTGGCTCATCTTATCAGCAAATCCTAACTGATTTACTGCTGCTGCAGAGTCACCGCCGCCGATAATGGTGGTTGCATCAGTATCAGCTAAAGCCTGAGCTACTGCGATGGTTCCCTTTGCAAGAACAGGGTTCTCGAATACGCCCATCGGTCCGTTCCAAACAACGGTCTTAGCGCTCTTAACAGCCTCAGCATACAGCTTTGCGCTTTCTGCACCGATATCCAGACCCATCTTGTCATCTGGGATAGCGTCTACAGAAACGTTCTCTACAGGAATCTCAGCATCGATCGGATCTGGGAAGGAAGCTGCTACTACAGCATCTACAGGAAGCAAAAGCTTCTTGCCAAGCTTCTCAGCCTTTGCCATCATTTCCTTGCAGTAATCCAACTTGGTATCGTCTACTAAGGACTTACCGATCTCTTTGCCTTCAGCCTTTAAGAAGGTGAATGCCATACCACCACCGATGATCAGTGTATCGCACTTTTCAAGGAGGTTGGAAATAACATTTAACTTATCAGCAACCTTAGCACCGCCTAAGATAGCAACAAAAGGTCTTACTGGATTCTCAACTGCGTTTCCTAAGAAGTCGATCTCTTTCTGCATTAAGTAGCCAACTACGTTGGAACCGCCCTTTGCGGAAATGAACTTGGTAACACCTGCTACAGAAGCATGTGCTCTGTGGGAGGAACCAAATGCATCGCATACATAATCATCAGCCAGATCAGCCAGTTCCTTGCTGAACTCTTCGCCGTTCTTGGTCTCTTCAGCGCCACGGAAACGTGTATTCTGCAGAAGAACTACATCGCCTTCCTTCATAGCCTCTACAGCCTTGGTAGCTGTTTCGCCGGTTACATTGTAATCAGATACGAAAACAACTTCCTTGCCTAATTTCTCAGACAGTCTCTTTGCTACCGGAGCTAAGGACTCACCTTCGTTAGGGCCATTTTTAACTTTTCCTAAATGGGAGCACAGGATAACCTTTGCGCCGTCACCGATCAGCTTCTGGATAGTTGGCAGAGCTGCTACGATACGGGTCTCATCTGTGATCTCGCCATTCTTTAACGGTACGTTGAAGTCACAGCGAACTAAAACTCTTCTTCCCTTTACATTGATATCATCAATAGATTTCTTGTTTAACATGGTGGATATCTCCTTTCAGTAAACTGGCAAATATATAAATTTATTCCGCCAAAAAAGGGGCCCGGTCCTAAAGACCGGACCCCTTATGAGTCTTTAAAATCTGAATCTGAAATCTGGATTATGCTAACTCAGCGAAGTACTTGATAGTTCTTACCATCTGGCTGGTGTAAGAATTCTCATTGTCATACCATGAAACAACCTGTACTTCATACAGATCATCAGCGATATGGGAAACCATAGTCTGGGTTGCATCGAACAGAGAACCAAATCTCATACCAATAACGTCAGAAGATACGATCGGATCTTCGTTATATCCGAAGGACTCAGATGCAGCAGCCTTCATAGCAGCGTTGATCTCTTCCTTGGTTACGTCTGCCTTCTTAACAACAGCGGTTAAGATTGTGGTAGAACCGGTTGGTACAGGTACACGCTGTGCGGAACCGATCAGTTTGCCGTTCAGTTCTGGGATAACCAGGCCGATTGCCTTAGCTGCACCAGTAGAGTTAGGAACGATGTTAGCTGCGCCTGCGCGTGCTCTTCTTAAGTCGCCCTTTCTGTGTGGTCCGTCAAGGATCATCTGGTCGCCAGTGTAAGCGTGGATGGTGCTCATGATACCGCTCTGGATCGGAGCGTAGTCATTTAATGCCTTAGCCATAGGTGCTAAGCAGTTTGTTGTGCAGGATGCAGCGGAGATAATGGTATCTTCTGTTGTCAGAGTTTTCTCATTTACAGAGTAAACGATGGTCTTTAAGTCGTTTCCAGCTGGTGCGGAAATAACAACCTTCTTAGCACCTGCATCGATATGAGCCTGTGCTTTTTCCTTAGAAGTATAGAAGCCTGTGCACTCTAATACTACGTCTACGCCAAGCTCGCCCCATGGAAGGTCAGCAGCCTTTGGCTCTTTGTAGATTGTGATCTTCTTGCCGTCAACTGTGATGGAATCTTCTCCAGCCTCTACAGTGTGCTTGCCTTCGCCAATGTGTCCAGCGTATCCACCCTGTGCTGTATCATACTTTAACAGATGTGCTAACATCTTAGGATCGGTTAAGTCGTTGATTGCTACTACCTCATAACCTTCTGCTCCGAACATCTGACGGAAAGCCAGACGTCCAATACGTCCGAATCCATTAATTGCAACTTTTACTGCCATGATTCAATTCCTCCTAGATTGTTAAAAAAATATTATTTGTTAAATATTAATCAACTGCCTACATTGTACTCAATTTTATCCAAAATAGCAAGCTTTTTTTTCGTTTCTGCCATTCTGACTATTTTCTCTCATAAATACCAGTAATTTTCAGCGCATTTTTGTTTCTCATTTTCAGGATGAGGGGTGGACTTGTCATTCTGGCGGTTTGTAGGTATAATATGGGAAGCAAAAGCAAAGGAGGCACACATACTATGGACGCCATTTATGACTGCCATCTCCATACTGAATTTTCCGCAGATTCCGAAACTCCGGTGCGGGATCAGCTGGAAAAAGCCATTTCTTTAGGAATGAAGGAGATCTGCATTACAGACCATCATGATCCGGGAAGTGAATTCTGTCCTGATGACTTTACATTGGACATTCCTTCTTATATAGAAGCGCTCCGCAAAATACGGGATGAATATGCAGGACGGATCCGTTTAAATGTGGGGATTGAACTGGGCCTGCAAAACCATGTGGCGGATTACCTTTACAATTTTGGGAAGACCTGGGGGAAGGAATTTGATTTTGTCATTGGTTCCAGTCATTTTGTAGACCGGATGGATCCTTATGACAAAATTTACTGGGATCATGTGGGCAGCGAAAAAGAAGGTTTCAGAGCCTTTTTTGAAATATCTTTAAAAAGGGTGCAGAACTTTTGCAATACCGATATCTTTGACACCTTTGCTCATCTTGACTTCGCTGTAAGATATGCTCCCCATAAAAATCAGTTTTATTCCTGGAAGGAGTATGAATCTTATATCCGCCCGCTTTTAAAGCTTTTAATTGAAAATGGCAAATGCCTGGAATGCAATACAGGCGGCATCCGCTATGGGCTGGGAGACACCAATCCATGTGCCGGAATTTTCCGTCTGTATAAGGAACTGGGCGGCGAACTTATTACCATCGGTTCTGACGCTCATACACCGGAAAACTTAGGCATCGGCTTTGACTATTGCCGGGAAATGTTAAAGGACTGCGGCTTCCGTTATTATGCGGTATTTCACCAAAGAAAAGCGGAGATGCTCCCACTGTAGGGGCGTCTCCGCTTTTTTAATCTGCTTTCATCTGCTCTTTTATATCTTCTTTTAACTGTTTCCAGGCGTCTGCATCTTCCACATAATATTTCGGACACTGTTTTCCATTAATATCATAATGACGGACCACATCAGAGCTTTTTAGCTTTAACTGCTTACAAAGCCAGGCAGTCAGCTTCACCACGGACTCATAGGAAGCATCATTGAATCTGCCGGTATCATCCGGGTGACATACTTCGATTGAAATAGTATCGTCATTTCTTGGTGCATTTGCATAGGCTATTTCATCTACAGGAATACACTGTATCACTTCCCCATCCAATCCTACTACAAAATGGCTGCTGGAAGAAGTTCCCTCTTTCTCCGGATCCTGGTCTGCAAGACCATCAAAATAGTTTCTGGTGGCTTTTGCGCTGGTCCCCGGATTGCCTACATAATGGATCACAATATTTTTCACTTGTTTTCTGGTAACATCCGGACGTGAAAAAATATTTTTCCGTAAGAAATCCTGCTGTACCCAGTCGGGCACTTCCACTGCTTTCAGGTCAACTGTATTTTCAGGCTCTCTTCCCCATATATAATAGCCGCTTCCAAGACCGGTCAAAATGCCGATCATCATTGCCATAAAAACAGCTGCCATGGGAAAAGTTATCACCTTTCGTTCTCGCTTTTCCAATTTATCTATCCCCTGTATCTTATCTTTTTTCCAATATAACATTATTCCCTGAAAAACTCAATGAAGAACTTCTTAAGGACTTGCTGTAAATTTTATGAAGCGTATAATATTTTCTGCAACTTTTTTCCTGTCTCCCACGTCTAATAGATGTAAGACATGAAAGTACGTACTTAAGCGCACATATACAAGGAAAGGAGAATGCGTCATGAACCATTCTGATCAGACAGAGAAAATAATGGCGCAGACGGAAAAACTTCTGATCGAGCAATATGAACGTTTTTACCGGCTGGCCTACAGTTATGTACATAATGAAGCGGATGCTTTGGATATTGTCCAGGAAAGCGCCTGCAAAGCGATCACGCAGTGTAAAAATTTAAAGGATACGGAAAAGCTTCTTCCATGGCTTTGCAGGATTGTAGTTAATACAAGTCTTGACCTGCTGCGAAGCCAGGTAAAAGAACAGCCCGCTGAGGAACTTCCGGAGACGGCAACGGAAGATAAATATGAAGAATTTGATTTAAAAGAAGCCTTAAATCGGCTGGAACCGGAAAACCGCACGATTGTTATCCTGAGATATTTTGAGGATATGAAGTTAGAGGATATTGCTCTTGTGGTAGGTGAAAATCTTAACACGGTAAAAGCCCGATTGTACCGATCGTTAAAAAAGCTTCGTATCCAGTTAGGTGACGCTGCCGCACTTTGAAAGATAACTTTAAAAGAAAGGGGTATATATTAATGAAAGAACAAGATCGTAATTTAGAACATTTTGATGATTTAGATAAGCTGAATTCTTTAAAGCAGGAATATAATAACATTCCCGTTCCTGAGGCTGCGAAAGCACGGATCATAGCCGGGATTAATGACGGGAGACGTATGTCTGAAAAAACAGAAACTACAGAGCACAGGACTAGCCACAAAAAACGCAGACCATTTTTCCGTATTTTACGCACCACCGGCACTACCGCAGCTGCCGCTGTAGTAGCTCTGGCTATCGTTACCAATGTAAGCCCAACTATTGCCAATGCCATGACTAACCTGCCGGTGATCGGCGCCATAGCCAAAGTAGTCACTTTACGGACTTACGAAGATAAGACCAATCATTTTGAAGCCAAAGTGGATATCCCGGAAGTGGACTCCGCCCCAGAGGCTGTAAACCGCTCCATTGAAGACTATGCCAATGAACTGATCGCCCAGTATGAAAAAGACCTGAAAGCATCCCAGGGCGAAGGCAACTACTCTCTCACTTCTACATATAAGGTAGTAACAGATACGGACCGGTACCTGTGCCTGCGTATTGACACCACCCTTGTTATGGCAAGCGGAACGGAATACACCAAAGTATTTACCATTGATAAGACCACCGGAAACATCGTTTCTCTTTCTGACCTGTTTAAGGATAAACCAGAAATGCTTACTGCTATCAGTGACAATATTAAGGAGCAAATGAAAGAGCAAATGGCTGCGGACTCTTCTGTGACCTATTTTGTTGACAGTGATATGCCAGAATGGGATTTTAAGAAATTAAAGGGTGATGAAAGCTTTTATTTTAATGAAAAGGGTGAGCTGGTGATCACCTTTGATGAAACAGAAGTGGCTCCTGCTTATATGGGGGCTGTGGAGTTTACTATTCCACAGTCTGTAACCGGTAATCTGGAGTAAGAATAGCAAAACAGCCTCAGGAACACATGAAACGTGCACTTCCCGAGGCTGTTTTTTACGGAGGAAAAGGGATTTGAACCCTTGCGCCGGTGTTACCGACCTACTGGTGTTCGAAGCCAGACCCTTCAACCACTTGGGTATTCCTCCTGTTATTGCTAACTAGTTAATTATACAATATTTTTCTGGCTTTGGGTAGTAGGTAATTTACTTTATTTCTTCTATATAATAGATGTAATCCAGAGAACGCAGTGCCTCAATGATGTCACTGTGTTTTTTGTCTTTTTTCAGTTCCTGGCTGTCTACAGTCAGGGAAACGGTATATACGCTGAGGCCGGAGTTTAAATAGGCCGGATTTGATTCAATATCGTCAATGCGGATACCCAGTTTACGGATCGTCGCTACAAAATCCTGAAGTTTAAAGCTGCTCTTTAATTCCAGATGCACTTCAAAATGATTGGAATGGTCCTTTAAATAGCGTTCTGCAGACGGAAACAGGGAAATGCCGCAAAGAAGAGCCAGGAAAATGACGAATGCGGAAATATACATTCCTGCTCCAACCATTAATCCCATAAAACCGCAGGCCTAAAGGGCTGCAGATGTAGTCAGTCCCTTGATCTGGTTCTTGGAACTGAATAAAATGGAATTGCCGCTTAACATGGCGATACCTACAACGGCAGCACCTGAAATTACAGATATCCCAAAGAAAAATGCACTTGCCAGATACAGATCTGTTAAAGCCGCTGCTGTAGCAGATACGCTCACCAACATAAAAGTCCTCATTCCTGCGGAGTGGCGTTTGCTGGAACGCTCGCATCCAATGATCGCCGCCAATACCAGCGACAGCATGATTCTTAAAATAACCGCCTGGTTTATTCCTTCTATCATCCACCCTTTTGTCAGTTCTGCTGTAATATATCCCATATTAATATGTCCTCCTTGTTCTTAAATGATTGCGCAGCGTGCCTATGGCCTCATACTGCTCATTGGCAGCCTCTAAAAATGCCTGTTCTTCCGGTGATATGCTCTCTTCTGTCTCCGGTATTTCCTGCTGGATCTCATGGATCCGCTGGATCAACATTTCCAGACGGGTCACAGGATCCTTTTCTTTTGCCTCTTTTGGCAGTTCAATATCACCATAAGAGCCTGACAGATATAATGATACCTTGGCACAGGCTGGACCGGTCAGTTCATAGAGTACGCTGGATGCCAGAATAACAGTCTGCAGATCAGTTCCCATTTGTCCACCTAAGGTTCTGGCTCCAAGAGCTGCCAGACCAATGGCTACACCTGCCTGAGGTACCAGTGTCAGACCTAAGTAATTGCGTACCTGTTTTTTCTTATGTACTGCCATGCATCCTAAATAAGCGCCTGCATATTTTCCAATGATACGTGTAAGGAAATATGACACTCCAATGACGAAAAGAGAAGCCCCTTCTTCTCCTGCTGACGGATTAGGCAGTGCATCTAACCGGAAGGAAAGTCCGGACTGTACAAAAAACAAAAGTAATATGGGCGGGCTGAAATAATTCAGCCAAAGATGCCACCTAACACCAGTACTGCGCCATTGATGAAAATAGGTTTTAAAATATTTCCCACCTGGAAACCGCCTGCTCCGGAAAGCGCTGCCAGTGCAATAGAAATAGCCGCGCTGTATTCCACCAGGCCTACCACATCATCTAAGGCAACTACCTGTAAAAGCGTATCTACAAAATCCCCTTTTGCCCCGGTCTGGCGGATGGTCATAATGGTGGATGCGGGAGCTGTAGCTGATGCCAGAGCTGCCAGAACAATGGAAAATGCCAGATTTAAGTGGAGCACGCCATAAACCACTGCAAAGACGCATACAGACGCCAGCACTGCTTCCATGACCGTGATCGCGATCACCTTCCAGCCGTTTTTCTTTAATACGGAAAAGCGGAAAAATTCGCCGGTACTGAAGGCGATAAAGGCAAGTGCAATGTCCGAAAGAAAATCCATGCCGTCTATGACCTTTACCGGCACCATATCCAGACAGTAAGGTCCCATAAGGATCCCCGCCAGAATGTACCCCGTTACATTTGGCAGCTTAAACAGTCTGGTGATCCGGGTCATAAGATACCCGGTAAACAACATCAGGGCAATGGTAATGATGACCACGGACGCCTGTGATG
>CAVDQU010000081.1:0-12296 GCA_963611035.1 Agathobaculum sp. | reverse complement strand
GAACTGTGCAATCGGATTTGCAGACAAGCGAATAGGCTAGTTATTTTGTAAACGGTGTACTAGTCCAGACAAGCCTCCAAAGCAACTGTCATCATGTCTGTAAAGGAGGTCTGGCGCTCTGCTGCTGTGGCATGCTCATTCTTTGGCATGGAGTCCGAGATTGTCAGCATGCAGGCTGCTTTTTTGTGGAGCACATTTGCATTATGAAGCAACGCAAAGCTTTCCATTTCCACGCAGGCACAGCCATGTTTTGCGCTGATCTCTTTGTAGCCGTCTACATTTGGTTCTGTGTAGAATACGTCACTGGAATGTACTTTCACGGGCTTTACGGTAATATTGTTACGCTTTGCAGCCTCTAAAATATGGGCATTCAGCTCTGGACTTGGATAGATCGTGTCTTTATCATAGCCGTTCTGTGTATGGGCAAAGGTGGATTCGCTCCATGCGCTCTCTTCTAACACCACATCACCTAAATTCAACTCTGGTACATAAGCACCGGCAGAGCCAATACGGATGATCTGGTCTACGTCATACACGGAAAACAGTTCATAAGAATAAATGCCGATAGAAGGCATTCCCATTCCGCTTGCCATAACAGTTACTTTTTCCCCTTTATAAGTGCCTGTGTACGCATATGCACAGCGGACTTCATTTACCTGCTTTGCATCTGTAAGAAAATGCTCTGCAATGAATTTTGCACGAAGAGGATCCCCCGGCATTAATACCTTTTTTGCGATCTCGCCTTTTTCCGCCTGATTGTGTGGTGTTGCCATAATATAAACTTCCTCCTTGTCATCTTATTATTATTACTATAGAATGATACTATACTAAAAAAAAGGACATGTGGCAGTTTTGTTAAAAATCAGCGAATTAAATTATCCATTTACCTTAAAACAGAAAAACTTTTTAGAGGACTTTTTTAAATTTGCTCCTTCTTATATCCAGCCGGTGCTGATGCTGCGCTCCTATAAAAAAGGAAGCCGCCTGGTAGCTGCCGGGGACAGCTGCGCCCTTGTGTACATTCTTTTAAAGGGACGCCTGGAAGCTGTAGAGGAACATGTGGCAGACGCGCCTTATCATTTTACGGAGATCCGGGCCCTGGATATTGTTGGGGATTACGAATTTTTCACAGAAAAACAGCCCCGACTGGTAACATTGACCACACTGGAAGACTCTCTCTGCCTGGTGTTCCCGGCCGCAGAATACATGACCTGGCTGCAAAGCGACTCCCACGCGCTCTTTTTGCGAAGCCGCATGATCATCTCCCAGCTGGTAGCCCAGGCCCAGTTCCAGCGGCAGAACCTTTTTTCCGATAACCGCACCCGCATGCTGGTTTTCCTGAAAGAACAGGTGACACAGGCTGTAAATGGCAGCTCCCATGATGAAAATGGCACTGGTAATCCCAAAAACAGATCCGTCTATCCTATCCGCATCCCTCTTACACGCCCGGAGATTGCCACGCACCTCGGCTGCTCTGTACGGACCGTAAACAGGACGGTGCAGGAACTGGCAGAAGAAAAAAGGATCCGCTTACATAAAGGAAAGATCTTTATCAGCGAACAGCAGGCAAAAAACCTGCTATAAACCGAAAAGACCGCCTGCTCTTAATTTTAAGCAGACGGCCTTTTCTTATGTTTCTTATATTTTTTATCTATTTTTCTTTTGTAACATCATACGTTATAAGATCCAATGTTCTTATCTTCTGCAGCTTCCCTGGCCAAGTCCACCAGCTGGTCTTACATTTCCATTCTGGCAGCCATTTGGAAGGCATACGCCAAGACCATTTAACAGGCAATTTAAATCCTGTCCGTCATTTGTTGCGCATTCTGCCTGGATGCAGTTTGCCTGATCATATGTACAGGTATTTACGTTGCATGCCTGATTTGCGTTTGGTACGCATGCGGAGCCGAGCATTGCTGCAAGTGCCATTGTGGATACTGATAACATAGTTTTGTCCTCGCTTTCATTTTGTTACAATTTTGTTGCATTTCTGTTACAAAACTATATTATCATATTTTTCCGAAAAATGACCTGGTAATAAATGGTAACTAGAAGATCGTCTCCGCATAATGCACAGACGCCATAGCGTCTTTGCAGTAAGCATCGGCCCCAATGGTATCTGCATACTCCTGGGTGAGCACGGCTCCGCCTACCATGACTTTTACCCATGGGGCGTTCTCACGCAGCTGCTTTATGGTTTCTTCCATGCTTGGCACAGTGGTGGTCATCAGGGCGCTTAAGCCGACTAATGGTACATGGCGGCTTACAGCTTCTTCTACTACGGTCTCCGGTGGAACATCTTTTCCAAGATCGATCACATCGTAGCTGTAGTTCTCCAGAAGAACTTTTACAATGTTCTTTCCAATATCGTGGATATCGCCCTTAACAGTAGCAAGGATAATGGTTCCTTTCTTCTCCTGGGCTTCTCCGCTGCCTGCCATGGCGTTTTTGATCACTTCAAAAGCTGCTTTGGCTGCTTCTGCGCTCATTAACAGCTGAGGAAGGAAAACTGTACCTTTCTCAAAGCCTTTTCCTACATGATCCAGTGCCGGGATGATCTCTTCGTTGATCACTTCCAGGGCTTCTTTTTCTTTTAAAAGAGCAGTGACGCTTTCCACTGCCACTTCTTTTAAGCCTCTTTCAATGGCGTTTCCCAGACTCCCGGTACTTCCTGCACCGGCACCTCCACCGTTTCCAGCTGCGCCAGAGCCGCCGCCATTTCCGCCTTTTCCAATGGTCTGTCCCAGACCGGCTGTCTGGCCGCTGTAAATGCTGATGTACTGGCTGCACTGCGGATCCAGATTCATCAATGCATTAAAGCTATAGTAAGCACGCATCATAGCTTCAGAGTTCGGATTAATGATAGCAGCACTTAAACCGCTTTCCATTGCCATGGTAAAGAACGCGCCGTTGATGATCTCTCTCTGAGGAAGTCCAAAGGAGATGTTGGATACGCCTAAAACAGACTTTCCGCCCAACTCGTCACGGATCTTTCTGAGAGTTTCCAAAGTAACGATAGCGCCCTGACTGTCAGAACTTACGGTCATGCACAGACCGTCCAGAATAATGTCTTCCGGTCCGATTCCATAAGTAGCAGCTGTTTCAATGATCTTCTTTCCAACTGCAATTCTTCCCTCTGCAGTTTCCGGAATACCGTCTTCATCCAGACAAAGTCCAATGACAACGCCGCCGTATTTTGCAACTAACGGGAAGATCTGCTCCATAACCTCTTTTTTACCGTTTACAGAGTTTACCAGTGGTTTTCCGTTGTATACACGAAGGCCACGCTCCATGGCCTCTGCGCTGGAAGTATCTAACTGCAGCGGCAGGTCAATAATAGCCTGTAGCTCTTTTACTACATCTTCCATCATAGACGGCTCATCGATCTCCGGAAGACCTACGTTTACGTCCAGAACATCTGCACCGTTATCCTGCTGGGTCACACCTTCTCTCAGGATGTATTCCAGGTTGTGGTCACGAAGAGCCTGTTTAAACTTGGATTTTCCTGTAGGATTGATACGCTCGCCAATGATAACGGTCTTTTTATCAAATACAACCGCCTGGGAATAGGAAGAAATGACAGTACGGTGCTTCTTTTGGGGCATCTGCACTGGAATACCCTTTGTCAGTTCTACCATGGCATGGATGTGATCCGGTGTAGTACCGCAGCAGCCGCCAGTGATCACAGCGCCCATTCTTACAATCTCTTCCATAACAGCCGCAAAATCCTTTGGATCTACGTCATACACTGTTTTTCCATTTTCACTTCTTGGAAGACCTGCATTTGGATTGACCAGGATCGGTGTGGAAGAGACTTCCAGGATATCTTTTACGATCCCCTTCATCTGTTCCGGTCCCAGACCACAGTTTACGCCCAGAACGTCTACGCCCAGGCCTTCCAACAAGGCTACGGTAGATTCTACATTACCGCCGGTAAGCAGTTTTCCCTTTTCATCATAAATAACAGTAGCAAAGATTGGTAGCCTTTCCCCTGTTTCCGGATTAATACCAGCCTCTTTTGCAGCTAAAACAGCGGCTTTTAATTCATAACTGTCGCTCATGGTCTCAATGAGCACCAGGTCTGCTCCTGCTGCCGCGCCAATGGAAACTACCTCTTTATATAAAGATACTGCCGTTTCAAAAGGCAGATCTCCAAGGGGCTTTAAAAGCTTTCCTGTAGGTCCCAGGTCCAGGGCCACATAGCCTCTGCCGGCTTCTTCCACTGCTTTTCTGGCATTGGCAATAGCGGCCTCTACAATGGCCTTTAACTCCCCGTCCTTGTCATATTTTAACCGGTTGGCGCCAAAGGTATTGGTAGTCATAATGTCAGCCCCGGCTGCCAGGTATTTTCTGTGTACCTCTGTAATGATCTCCGGGTGGGAAAGGTTCCAGCGCTCCGGCAGTTCTCCTGCCTGAAGGCCTGCAGCCTGGAGCAGACTTCCCATACCGCCGTCACAATACAGGCGGCGCACTTTCATTTCATCTAAAATGCTCATATCAAACCTCTTTTGATTATTTTACCACTACCGCCTGTACAGGCAGTCTGTTTTTCCACAGGCCTCACAGCCCTTTACATCACAGCGGTGGGGCTTTTTGCTCACTCCGATCACTGCAGTTACAGATTTGGAAGGCATCATCAGGAAACTGTCCGTCAGCTTGATCCCCAGATGCTTTCCTGCATCCAGGGCATTTAACACGGCACTCTGGCAGCTTAAGGAGAAATCCCCATATCCGGGACTAAATCTTGGACGCAGGTACAGGCTTTTTTCTTCGTACTCTCTCTTAAGCTCTTCACACACCTGGTCGCAGTATTCTTCGATCATGGCTGCAGAAGCCGCCTGTAAGATCACCGCCCGGCTCATTTCCAGACGGTTGTACTTCTGGATCAGGTAATCTGCCCCTACCCCAAGAGTAGCCGCAAAGATCAGTACACTTTCACAGTCCTTTAAATTAACAGAAAGATTTTTGCTTTTTGTCCTGAAAATCCCGGTATCAATGGTCCCGTCTTCCCCCAGGGAAAGAGGAAATTCCCGCACCCGGTATTTTGGGGACACATTTTTCCACAAAAGTCCCAGACATTCTTCTACGATCCTGTTTATATTTTCATCTGCTTCTTTATTTTTATACCCCAGATAACGCAGGACCTCTCTCCTGTTAATGTCTGCCAGTTCCATTTTTCTGTATGTCCTCCTGTTGTCAAGCCAAATTCCCGTTCCTAGACTCAGGTTCACGCACTGACGTGCTCCACTGCCTGCATGCGCAGGCGGAACCTTCGTTAATGGTCCAAGAAAAATCAGCGGACGCGTCACTGGCGCCTCCTCGATATGCATGGCAACAAATGTCTGCTTCGCAGCCGCTTGTTTTTCTTTTGGACTCATTACATTACTTCAATAACTCTGAAATATTACTCTGGATCTGCGCTGCCACATCTGGCTTGTTCATGGTATATACGTGGATGCCCTTAATACCATTTGCCAGCAGGTCAATGATCTGGTCTGTAGCATAAGCGATACCAGCCTGCTTCATAGCTGCCGGGTTATCTCCGTATTTATCTACTAAAGATAAGAAACGGGCCGGCATATAGCTTCCGGACATCTGGGCAATACGCTTTAACTGGCTGCCGCTGGTAACAGGCATGATGCCTGCGATCACAGGAATGGTAATGCCTTTCTCACGGATGCGGTATAAATAGCTGTAAAGAAGGCTGTTGTCAAAGAACATCTGGGTAGTAACAAAATCACAGCCGGCGTCCACTTTCTGCTTTAAATAGTCCATATCCACAGACTTGTTGGCAGACTCCGGATGTCCTTCCGGATAGCAGGCTGCGCCGATACAGAAATCACCTGTTTCCTTGATCTCATGGATCAGCTCAGAAGCATAATGATATACGTCAGGAGTCTTTCCGTCCTGTGGGATATCCCCCCTCAGTGCCAGCACATTTTCAATGTTTCGTGCCTTTAATTCCTCTAATACATGATGTACTTTCTCTCTGGTAGAAGAAACACAGGTAAGATGAGCTAAAGGTGTTACGCCATACTCTTCTTTAATAGTAGAAGCGATCTTTACTGTATACTCACTGGTCCCGCCGCCTGCACCATAAGTAACACTCATAAAATCCGGCTTCATCTCAGCAATCTTGGATGCAGCCTTTTCTACAGACTCATAAGCATCTGCTGTCTTTGGCGGGAATACCTCAAATGAAAGAGTTGGTCTTCCTTCAACCAGTATATCTTTAATCTTCATATTGTTGATCCTTTCTTTCGTATTTAATTTCCTGTGGGAGTCTTTCCTAAAAACAAAGGGATGCCGCAAAAACACAGGCTTCTGCAGCACCCCCATAAATTATAACATTACTGCTCTAATGTCACCTTCTTCAGATGCCAGATATCTCTTACATACTCCTCAATGGTACGGTCAGATGTAAACTTGCCGCTGTGAGAAACATTGATAAGGGCTGCTTTTGCCCACCACTGCTTGTCTCTGTAAGCCTTGTCGATCTTCTCATGAGCCTCTGCATAAGAACGGAAGTCTTTCAGGATAAAATAAGTATCCGGACGGCTGCCGCCACAGTTATTTAACAGAGAGTCATAGATCTCCTTAAACAGCTGCGGATCCTTTGGAGAATAATATCCATTGGTCAGCTGCATCAGGACTCTGCGGATCTGCGGGTCATTGTTGAAGATATCCATTGGATTGTAGCCGCCGTTGTTCTCATAGTTGATAACTTCCTCTGCGGAAAGTCCGAAGATAAAGGCATTTTCCTGTCCAACTTCTTCTACGATCTCAACGTTTGCACCGTCCATGGTTCCCAGTGTAAGAGCGCCGTTTAACATGAACTTCATGTTGCCGGTACCGGAAGCCTCTTTGCTGGCTGTGGAGATCTGCTCGCTGACATCAGCTGCCGCAAAAATGATCTCTGCGTTGGATACGCGGTAATCTTCAATAAATACTACCTTGATCTTGCCATTAATGGATTTATCGTTGTTGATCACATCTGCAACTGCATTGATCAGCTTGATCGTCAGTTTTGCACGGCGGTAGCCTGCTGCTGCCTTAGCGCCAAAGATAAAGGTTCTTGGAACCATATCCATATTTGGATCATCCTTTAACTGATTGTAAAGGTACATAACATGGAGAATGTTCATCAGCTGACGCTTATACTCATGAAGTCTCTTTACCTGTACATCGAAAATGGAGTTTGGATCAACGTCAATGCCGTTGTGCTCCTTAATGTACTTAGCAAGACGGACTTTATTCTTATATTTAATATCCAGGAATTCTTTCTGGCATTCCTTATCATCTACAAATGCTGCCAGCTCTTTAATATGCGGCAGGTTTGTGATCCAGTCATCGCCGATCCTATCGGTTACCCAGTCAGCTAATAATGGGTTGCCGTGGAGTAAGAAACGTCTCTGGGTGATACCATTGGTCTTGTTGTTGAACTTTTCAGGCATCATCTCATAGAAGTCTTTTAACTCCTCATGCTTTAAGATCTCTGTATGCAGTCTTGCAACACCATTTACAGAGAAGCCGGCTACGATGGCCATGTAAGCCATTCTTACCTGACCATTGTATACAACTGCCATTTTTGCAACCTTGTCCTGATCCCCAGGATATCTCTGCTGGATCTCATTTACAAAGCGGCGGTTGATTTCTTCTACGATCTGGTAGATACGTGGAAGCAGGCGGGAGAATAAGTCTACCGGCCATTTTTCCAGTGCCTCAGACATGATAGTGTGGTTGGTGTATGCACAGGTTCTGGTAGTAATATCCCATGCTTCTTCCCATGTCAGACCTTCATCGTCTAAGAGGATACGCATTAACTCAGGGATTGCTACCGTCGGATGTGTATCATTTAACTGGAATACCACCTTCTCAGGGAACTGGTGGATGTCATCATGTTTCTCTTTAAATTTCTGTACGGCTCTCTGAACGCTGGCAGAAATGAAGAAATACTGCTGTTTTAAACGCAGTTCCTTACCTGCATAATGGTTATCGTTTGGATAAAGGACCTCAACAATATTCTTAGCCAGGTTTTCCTGCTCAACGGCCTTCTGGTAATCGCCGCGGTCAAAGGAGTCCAGGTTAAAGGTATTGACCGGCTCTGCGTCCCAGATACGAAGTGTATTTACAATGTGGTTGCCATAGCCTACAACTGGCAGGTCATATGGAACAGCCTTTACAGACTGATAACCTTCCTGTACGAAATGGCTCATTCCGTTGCGGTCTTCAATACGAACATAGCCGCCGAATTTTACTTCTACAGCGTATTCTGGACGGCGGATCTCAAATGGGTTGCCATTTTCCAGCCAGTTATCCGGAACTTCTACCTGATAGCCTTCTTCGATCTTCTGCTTGAACATACCATAACGGTAACGGATACCGCAGCCGTATGCCGGATAGCCTAAGGTTGCTAAAGAGTCAAGGAAGCAGGCTGCCAGACGTCCTAAACCACCGTTTCCTAATGCTGCATCCGGTTCCTGGTCTTCAATGGCATTTAAGTCGAAGCCCATTTCATCTAATGCCTCTGCAATCTCTTTATAGTTGCGCAGATTGATCATATTGTTTCCAAGGGCACGGCCCATTAAAAACTCCATGGACAGATAATAAAGAGTCTTTACATCTCTTTTTTCATATTCCTTGTGGGTAGTCATCCACTGGTCAATGATATCGTCCTTTACAGTATAAGCCACAGCCTGAAAGATCTGCTGCGGGGTTGCTTCGTCGATGGTACGGCGGAACATGTTTTTTACATTAAAGGTTACTGCACTTTTGAACAAAGCCTTGTCAAAGCCTGTATCTTTCATAGTCTTCCTCCTCATTTTCCAATATGCCCCCTTTATTAAAAAGCATATATAGATTTTGATCCACTGTGCGTCATAGCACGCTGGTGATCTGCCTGATAACAGAATAATAAAAACAAGGGACAGGTAACATTTCTGCCCTGTCCCTCATATTACCATTTTTTCCGGTCTATTTCAACTTAATTACGGATATAAAACCATATTTTACAACCCATATATGGCTATTTTACAGCTTCTCCACACCTAACATAACAGTTTCGCCGTTGATGTTCCACTCTTTGGTGAAGCCCTTCATCTCTCCTAAGTGAATGTAATCAGCCATAACTTCGCTCTTGATCTCATCTGCGTTGTTCTTGATCAGCTCGGCGATCTTATCGTTGTTTGTCTGATATACGCCGATGTGGTCCATAACCTCGAAGCCAGCTTCCTTACGCATGGTCTGGATCTTGCTGATCACTTCGCGGACGAAACCTTCTTCGATCAGCTCAGGAGTCAGGTTAGTATCCAGGACAACAGTTACATAATTGTCTTCTTCTGTTACATAACCGTCTTTCTTTGCTACATCGATGAGCAGGTCATCCTTTGTAAGAACAACTTCCTGGCCGTCAAAGTCAAAGGTTAATGCGCCGGTCTCATTTAAGGTATCCATAGCAGCGCTTCCGTCTAAGTTGGTCAGTGCTTCGCGGATCTTTCCTAACAGTTTGCCGTATTTTGGTCCTACGGTCTTTAACTGTGGCTTAAATGTGTAAGAAGTAAAGGCTCTTACGTCATCTGTAAAGGTTACTTTCTTTACATTTAACTCTTCTTCAATGATCTCTACATAAAAATCAGATAATGCATGGTCTGCCTTTACATACATCTGGGCGATCGGCTGACGGTTCTTGATATTTGCTGTATTTCTGGCTGCACGGCCCATAACAACGGTATCAAGGACTTCTTCCATATCTGCTTCTAACTTCTCATCGATCCACTCTTCCTTTACTACCGGGAAGTCACACAGATGAACGCTTTCCGGAGCAGTCTTGTCGATCTTTCTTACCAGGTTCTGGTAGATCTGCTCGGTCATGAATGGGATCATAGGAGCAGCAGCCTTTGCAACAGTTACAAGAGCGGTGTACAGAGTCATGTATGCATTGATCTTATCCTGCTCCATGCCCTTTGCCCAGAAACGCTCACGGCTTCTGCGCACATACCAGTTACTCATATCATCTACGAATTCCTGAAGAGCCTTTGCAGCCTCAGGGATACGGTAGTTCATCAGATTATCATCTACTGCCTTCACCATGGAGTTCATCTTAGAAAGCAGCCACTTATCCATTACCGGCAGCTTGTCATATTCTAAGCTGTACTTGGTAGCGTCAAAGTTATCGATGTTTGCATACAGTACCCAGAATGCGTAGGTATTCCATAAGGTACCCATGAACTTTCTCTGTCCTTCAGTCACTGCCTTATCCTGGTATCTCTTCGGGATCCATGGAGCGGAGCAGGTATAGAAGAACCATCTGATGGCATCTGCGCCATGCTTCTGTAAGGTGTCAAACGGGTCAACTGCATTTCCCTTGGACTTACTCATCTTCTGTCCGTTCTCATCCAGAACCAGACCCATTACAACTACATTTTCATAAGGAGCCTTGTTGAACAATAAGGTAGACTCAGCTAACAGGGAATAGAACCAGCCACGGGTCTGGTCTACAGCCTCAGAAATGAACTGAGCCGGGAACTGAGACTCAAACAGTTCCTTATTTTCAAATGGATAATGATGCTGTGCAAATGGCATTGCACCAGAGTCGAACCAGCAGTCGATAACTTCCGGTACACGCTTCATCTGCTTGCCGCACTTCGGGCAGCGGATCGTAACAGCGTCAATGTATGGACGGTGAAGTTCAATATCATCCGGGCAGTTGTCAGACATGCTCTTTAATTCTTCAATGCTTCCGATTGAATGCTGATGTCCGCACTCGCACTCCCAGATATTTAATGGAGTTCCCCAGTATCTGTTTCTGGAAATGCCCCAGTCCTGAATGTTCTCCAGCCAGTCACCGAAACGGCCTTTACCAATAGACTCAGGTACCCAGTTAATAGTGTTGTTATTGCGGATCAGGTCATCCTTAACAGCGGTCATCTTGATGAACCAGGATTCTCTTGCATAGTAGATCAGTGGAGTACCGCATCTCCAGCAGTGTGGATAGCTGTGCTCAAATGCAGGAGCGTCAAATAACAGGCCTTTTTCCTTTAAGTCTTTTAATACTAATGGATCAGCATCCTTTACAAACTTGCCCGCAAATGGGGTATCTGCTGCCATATCACCCTTTGCGTCAACTAACTGAACGAAAGGCAGGTTGTATTTGCGGCCTACATTGGCATCGTCTTCACCAAATGCAGGAGCAATGTGTACGATACCAGTACCGTCTGTTAATGTTACATAGGTATCGCAGACAACGTAGAATGCTTTCTTGTGCTGCTTCTCGCAGTATGGAACAGCACAGTCATATAATGGCTCATATTCCTTAAATTCCAGATCCTTACCTACATAAGTTTCCAGAACTTCACAGCCTTCGCCTAATACCTTTTCCATTAATGCATGTGCAATGTAATAGGTATAGCCATCAGCTGCCTTCACTTTTACATATTCCTCATTTGGGTTTACACAAAGTGCCAGGTTGCTTGGAAGGGTCCACGGGGTTGTGGTCCATGCCAGGATATAAGCGTCTTCGCCTTTTACTTTAAAACGTACCACTGCAGAACGCTCTTTTACGTCCTTGTATCCCTGAGCCACCTCATGGGAGGAAAGAGGGGTACCGCAGCGTGGGCAGTAAGGAACTACCTTAAAGCCCTTGTATAACAGGCCCTTGTCCCAAATCTGCTTTAATGCCCACCATTCAGACTCAATAAAGGAATTGTGGTAGGTAACATATGGATTCTCCATATCAGCCCAGAAACCAACGGTATTGGAGAAATCTTCCCACATGCCCTTGTATTTCCATACACTTTCTTTACACTGCTTGATAAATGGCTCCAGACCGTATTTTTCGATCTGATCCTTTCCATCAAGACCTAACTTCTTCTCTACTTCCAGCTCTACAGGAAGTCCGTGAGTATCCCAGCCAGCCTTTCTTGGAACCATGTAGCCCTTCATAGCGCGGAATCTCGGGATCATATCCTTGATCACACGGGTCTCAACATGGCCGATATGTGGCTTGCCGTTTGCGGTTGGCGGTCCGTCATAAAATACATACGGCTGGCAGCCTTCACGCATCTTAATACTCTTTTCAAAAATGTGTTCATCTTCCCAGAACTTTTCGACTTCTTTTTCTCTTTCCACAAACTTCAGGTCTGTGGGGACTTTGTCATACATCCTTGCTTTCCTCCATTTCTTATTTATGTACTCTCGGCATCTTTCCTGCACTTGCTTTTGCGGCTGATTTTCCGCCAGCTGCGCCCGAATTTCATCAACGTACGCACCGCGTACGCCTCAGAAATTTGGGCACAACT
>CAVDQU010000080.1:11557-12397 GCA_963611035.1 Agathobaculum sp. | reverse complement strand
CTATTTTTTAGCCGGTGTTAAAAGTGCTGTTTCAACCTCATGGCTGAACTGTAACAAAAACCTTTTTGACGGCTTTCGGAAGTTAAAAAAGGACGCGCTGACCGCGCGTCCTTAAATAAGCCGTAAATATTATTCTTCTGTTTCAGCAGTGTTTTCTTCAGACTCTTCCAGTTCTTCTTCCTCTGCTTCACTGTCTCTGGTAGCACTTTCTCTTACCTTTGCAATGCTTGCAACCTTAATATCAGAATCCTGGTCGATGTTCATCAGTTTTACACCGGAAGTATTTCTTCCAATCACAGAAATATCATCTACAGACATACGGATCACAATTCCCTCTGTAGTAATGAGCATGATCTCACGGCCGTCATTTACCAGTTTTGCTCCGATCAGATAGCCGGTCTTTTCTGTTACTTTATAGCAGAGTACGCCCTTACCGCCGCGGATCTGTGCATTAAATTCGCTGACCAGGGTACGCTTGCCCATACCATTTTCAGATACAACTAAAAGATGTTCGCCCTGGCTTTCCATCTGCATGCCGATGACTTCATCATCTTCATCAAAGCGCATACCGATAACGCCCATGGAAATACGGCCTGTAACTCTTACATCTGTTTCCTTAAAGCGGATACACATGCCCTTCTTGGTCACAAGGAAGATATCCTGGGTATTATCTGTGGCCTTTACTTCGATCAGTTCATCGTCATCACGGAGTACGATAGCCTGCAGTCCGTTCTTGCGCACATTTTCGTATTCTAACATCGGGGTCTTCTTTACCATGCCCTTCTTGGTAGCCATGAACAGATATTTATCCTCGTTCAGCTCACGCATTGGGATAATGGC
>CAVDQU010000080.1:3639-11500 GCA_963611035.1 Agathobaculum sp. | reverse complement strand
CTTTTCACCTGGCTGCATTTGCAGCAGGTTTACAATAGCTGTTCCACGGGCTGTACGACCTGCCTCCGGGATCTCGTATGCCTTGATCCTGTATACACGGCCTGTGTTGGTAAAGAACATCATATAATGGTGGTTGGTGGTCATAAGAAGGTCTTCGATGTAGTCCTCCTCAATAGTCTGCATTCCCTTGATGCCCTTGCCGCCGCGGTTCTGGCTTCTGAAATTATCTACATCCATACGCTTGATATAGCCTAAATGGGTCATGGCGATCACAGTATCTTCATCCGGGATCAGATCTTCCATGGACATATCATCGTCATAGCCAATGGCAGTTCTTCTGTCATCACCGTATTTTTCAGCAATGATACTGATCTCTTCTTTGATCACAGTTAAAAGTTTCTTCTCGTCTGCAAGGATCGCCTTTAATTCTGCAATACGGATCTGAAGCTCTTTATATTCATTTTCCAGCTTCTCACGTTCCAGACCTGTGAGAGCACGCAGTCTCATGTCTACGATAGCCTGAGCCTGTGCGTCACTTAAGCCGAAACGCTCCATTAACTGATTTTTCGCATCTGCTACATTAGCAGAACCACGGATGATGCGGATCACCTCATCAATATGGTCTAAAGCGATCAGTAAGCCCTGTAAAATGTGTGCACGTTCTTCTGCCTTATTTAAGTCATACTGGGTCCTGCGCCTTACTACGTCCTCCTGGTGGGCAATGTAGCAGTCAAGCATCTGGTGCAGGTTCATGACTTTCGGTTCATTGTTTACCAGAGCCAGCATGATCACACCGAAAGTATCCTGGAGCTGTGTATGCTTTAACAGCTGGTTTAAGATAACATTTGCGTTTACATCACGGCGCAGTTCGATATTGATACGCATACCTTCACGGTTGGACTCGTCACCAATATAGGTAATGCCATCGATTTTCTTTTCTTTTACCAGTTCTGCGATCTTCTCGATGAGTCTGGCTTTATTTACCATGTATGGAAGCTCTGTAACGATAATACGGGACTTGCCGTTTGGCATGGTCTCAATATTGGTCACAGCTCTTACTTTGATCTTAGCGCGGCCGGTACGGTATGCTTCCTCAATGCCCCGTTTTCCTAAAATGGTAGCACCTGTAGGGAAGTCAGGTCCCTTGATGATCTCCATGATCTCCTCTAAAGAGGTTCCACGGTCCTCATTCACACGGTTATCGATCATTTTTACAACCGCTGCGATCACTTCACGCAGATTGTGAGGCGGGATATTGGTAGCCATACCAACAGCGATACCGGAAGTACCATTTACCAACAGATTTGGAAATCTGGAAGGTAATACTACAGGTTCTTTTTCTGTTTCATCAAAGTTTGGTATGAAATCTACGGTATTTTTATTGATATCAGCCAGCATTTCCATGGAAATACGGCTTAAACGTGCCTCTGTATATCGCATAGCTGCGGCGCCGTCACCGTCCACGGAACCAAAGTTTCCATGTCCGTCTACTAACGGATATCTGGTAGACCAGTCCTGTGCCATGTTGACCAATGCCCCGTAAATGGAGCTATCGCCATGAGGATGATATTTACCCATTGTATCACCAACGATACGGGCACACTTACGATGTGGCTTATCCGGTCCGTTGTTTAACTCTATCATAGAAAACAGCACGCGGCGCTGTACCGGCTTTAAGCCGTCTCTGGCGTCAGGAAGTGCTCTGGCGCTGATAACACTCATGGCATAGTCGATATAGGACTGTTCCATGGTCTTTTTAAGGTCCACGTCATGGACCTTGTCAAATACATTCGGTTCCATAATTTATCTCCTTTATGCGTAAATGTACTCTCTAACTCTTTCAGGAGTCCATTAGATATCCAGGTTCTTAACTTTCTTTGCATTCTGGGCAATGAAATCACGTCTTGGCTCTACCTGGTCACCCATAAGGGTGGTAAAGGTAAGGTCTACTTCTGATGTGGTCTCTTCATCCATGGTCACACGCAGTAAAATACGGCGTTCCGGATCCATGGTAGTCTCCCAAAGCTGCTCTGCATCCATTTCTCCCAGACCTTTGTAACGCTGGATCTTGTTGCTGTTGTCGCGGCCAATGTCCATGAGAATGGAATTTAATTCCTCATCACTGTAAGCATACCATACTTTTTTGTTTTTCTCGATCTTGTATAACGGCGGCTGAGCCAGGTATACATAGCCCTGTTTGATCAGCTCCGGCATAAAGCGGTAGATAAATGTAAGGAGCAGAGTACTGATATGAGCGCCGTCCACGTCCGCATCGGTCATGATGATGATCTTGTGGTAGCGCAGTTTGCTGATATCGAAATCCTCATGGATACCGGTACCAAACGCAGTGATCATAGCCTTGATCTCCGCATTGGCATATACCTTATCCATTCTTGCCTTTTCTACGTTTAAGATCTTGCCGCGAAGAGGAAGGATGGCCTGGGTAGCTCTGGAACGTGCTGTCTTTGCAGAACCGCCTGCAGAATCTCCCTCTACGATGTAGATCTCGCAGTTTTCCGGGTTCTTGTCAGAACAGTCTGCCAGTTTTCCAGGAAGAGCCATACCGTCTAAAGCAGATTTACGACGTGTAAGATCTCTTGCCTTTCTTGCTGCAGCCCTTGCCCGCTGTGCCAGAATGGACTTTTCACACATAACCTTGGCAACTGCCGGGTTCTGCTCCAGGAAATAAGTCAGCTGTTCGCTTACAATGCTGTCTACAGCCGCTCTGGCCTCGCTGTTGCCCAGTTTCTGCTTGGTCTGGCCTTCAAACTGAGGTTCACTGATCTTAACGCTGATAATGGCTGTAAGGCCTTCACGGATGTCTTCACCGGAAAGGCTTTCTTCGTTGTCCTTTAACAGCTTGTTCTTTCTTGCATAGTCATTAAATGTCTTTGTAAGGGCATTCTTAAAACCGGTCAGGTGGGTACCACCTTCCGGGGTATTGATGTTATTTACGAATGTATAAATGTTCTCTGTATAGGAGTCATTGTGCTGCATGGAAACTTCTACATAAACTCCGTCTTTGGTTCCTTCGCAGTAAAGGACATTTTCATATAAAGGCGCTTTTCCCTTGTTTAAGTAGGAAACGAATTCACGGATACCGCCTTCGTAGTGGAAAGTCTCTTCTTTTTTCTCTTCTCTGTCATCTCTTAAAATGATCTTTAAGTTCTTTGTCAGGAAAGCAGTCTCTCTTAAACGGATCCGTAAGGTTTCATAATCGTATACGGTCTCCTCAAAGATCTCCTTATCTGGAAGGAAGGTAACAGTCGTACCATGCTTATCCAGGCTGCAGTCACCTACCACCTTTAATGGATAGCATACTTTTCCTCTCTCATAACGCTGCTTATAAATATGTCCGTCACGGTATACTAAAACTTCCAGCCACTCAGACAAGGCATTTACAACAGAGGCGCCTACGCCGTGAAGTCCGCCGGATACCTTATAACCACCATTTCCGAATTTACCACCTGCGTGAAGGATGGTAAATACAACTTCTACTGCAGGAAGCCCTGCTTTTTTCTGGATATCTACCGGAATTCCACGGCCATCATCAATTACGGTAATGGAATTATCCGGATTAATGGTCACATCAATGGAATCGCAGTATCCTGCCAGTGCCTCATCCACTGCATTATCTACGATCTCATAAACCAGATGATGGAGTCCGCGGGCAGATGTACTGCCGATGTACATACCAGGACGTTTTCTAACTGCCTCAAGTCCTTCCAGAATCTGAATTTGATCTGCTCCGTACTGCTCTCCCATGTTCTATATCTTCCTTTCTTTCTCAGACAGCAGTTTTACAGCCTTTCGGCCATTTTTCTGCAGCCTGTGTATCTGTATGATTTAATTTTGGCTTGTAACTTTTCCTTCTTCCACCTTGAATATCTTATCAATGTGGAACCTGTGGTTCACAAAATCCTCCAGACCGGTACAGGTGATCATGGTCTGGATATCCTGTATAGCATCTAAAAGCTGGTTCTGACGGTTACTGTCAAGTTCTGACAACACATCATCTAAAAGAAGCACCGGATCATCCCGGCTGATCTTTTTTACCAGTTCCAGCTCTGAAAGCTTTAAGGACAGTGCAGCCGTCCTCTGCTGGCCCTGGGAACCGAACCTGCGGATATCAATGCCATTGACTATAAAACTGATATCGTCCCTGTGAGGACCTGACAACGTGGTCTTCTGCTTTATATCCTGCTGCCGGCTCTTTCTCACAGCCTCTTCCAACTTATCTTCCTCTGTATCCGGGTCATAGATCACTTCTATGTTTTCTTTTCCTCCGGAAAGCTTTGTGTGCAGTTCTTTAATGATACTGTCTAACTGGCTGATAAAGTCTCTTCTGGCTTTTATCACTTCTTTTCCAAAGCGCACCAGCTGTTCATCCCATACATCCAGTGTTGCCTCATATTCCGGATGGAAACCAAGTTCTTTTAAAAGTTTGTTCCGCTGGAGAAGGACTTTGTTGTACTGGACTAAGGAATGGACATAGACTTTATCAAGCTGGCAAAGTTCCATATCGATAAAGCGTCTTCGCTCAGAAGGACCATTTTTTATGATATTTAAGTCCTCTGGTGAGAAAAACACCACGTTTACCAGGCCAAACAGCTGGCTGGCCCTTCGGATGGGGATGCCGTCTACTGCAATCCCCTTGGTCTTATTTTTCTTTAAATGCATATCAATGCGGCAGGGGACCACACCCTTTTTGATCTGAAGCTTAATGTGGGATTCATCTTCTCCAAACCGGATCATATCCTTGTCTTTCGCCCCCCTGTGGGACTTGGTAGTACAGCACACATAGACTGCTTCCAGGATATTGGTCTTTCCCTGTGCATTGTCGCCGTAGAGAATATTGGTTCCCTGACTCAATTCCATATGCAGTTCTTCATAATTGCGGTAATTCTTAAGTTCTATGGATTCGATGGTCATAGAGATTCTCTTTCAAAGATTTACTTAACAATTTTAATAGTCTGGCCCTCATAGGTGACAACATCGCCATCTACCAGTTTCTTTCCTCTCTGGAAAGCCTGCTCCCCATTTACATATACAAGACCATCTTCAATGGCATATTTTGCGTCTACACCGGACTCAACCAGGCCTGCAGCTTTTAACGCCTGGCCCAGCTTGATATATTCATCTCTTAATTTAATGGTTTCCATGATAATTTGCTATAATCCCTTTCTGTCCGTAGATCACGGACATATATAAATTCAAAATGCATATTTATGCATTATACTGCAGCTGCATTAAAGTTCACCGGAAGGATCAGATAGATGTAGGTTGCTTCCTCGTCCTTGATAAAGCATGGGGACTTTGGATTCATCATGTAAATATTGATCTCTTCATCATCGATCACACGGATGGCATCGATCAAAAACTTAGGATTAAAGCCGATCATAATGTCCTTTCCGGTCTTATGGATCATCAGTTCCGCATTCATGGAACCGAAGCTGGAATTTAACTTTAATTCCATGGACTTATCGCCCACATTTAAGATCAGCGGTTTTTTGTCATTTTCGCGGATCAGGATGGTAGCACGCTCAATACAGTCCAAAAATTCTTTTTTATTAATAGTGACTTTTGTCTCATAATCGCTGGAAAGCATCTGGTTGATGCGGAAATATTCGCCCTCGATCAGACGGGAAACAACGATGGTCTGGTCAAATTCAAATAAAATATGGTTGGCGCTGAAATAGATCAGCACCTCTTTTTCATTGTCCCCGCCTAAGATCTTGCTGATCTCACTTAATGTTTTTCCAGGAACGATCACTTTTGTATTTTCATAGTGATCTTTTAAGGTAACATTGCGGATGGAGATGCGGTGGCCGTCCAGGGATACTACTTTTAACTGATTTTCATTGACTTCAAATAATTCACCGGACATCATTTTGTTGCTGTCATTTGGTGAAATAGAGAAGATGGTCTGCTGGATCACTTCTTTTAAAGTGAACTGGGACAGGCTGATATATTTATTTTTTTCAATATAAGGAATGTAGGAAAATTCATCTCCGTCACGGCCCTGGATATTGAATACAGAATTTTCGCAGCTGATGGTTGTATTGAATTTATCATCAGATTCAATAGTAACTACAGCATTCTGGCTGGATACACGTCTGGTGATCTCGGAAAAAAGTTTTGCATCCAGAGCGATCATTCCATGTTCAAGGATCTCGCCGTTTACAGTTGTTTCAATACCAAGTTCCATATCATTTCCAGTCAGTTTGATCTCACCGGAAGAAGCGTCGATAAGGATACATTCTAAAATAGACATGGTTGTCTTAGAGGGAACGGCTTTCATAACAATACTGATACCGTTGACAAGATCATCTTTCTGAAATCTGAGCTTCATAATTGTTGATAACTTCCTTTCTGAGTTGTTCGCGTTTTGCTGCTCCCTGATAGGGTATATAAAGAATTATTTTTCGTAGAAACCGTAGTAGGGGCTGTGGGTTTGTGTAAAAGTGGAAAAACCCCTGAAAAACAGTGAAAAACCGATGTGGAAAGCATTGTGGAAATCATCCACATTTTTCTGGAACATCTTAAAAGTTATCCACAGGGTAAAAACGTAAAAAATTTTTCAAAAACCCGACCCCAGTTTATCAACAGTCTGTCCACAGTGTTTTCACAGCTTATTGTGGATTGATCTTTTTCTTTAAGATCTCAATGGTGTTCTTGAGATTCTCATCTTTATTCATATCTGCAGCGATCTTTTCAGAGCCATGGATGATGGTAGTATGGTCACGTCCTCCTAAAATACGTCCGATAGACTGAAGAGGAGTTTCCGTCATATTCCGGCAGAGGTACATAACGATCTGTCTTGGATAAACGATTTCTTTGGTACGCTTCTGGGAAGAAATATCCAGTGGCGTAATGCCAAAATGGTCAGAAACTACCTGGATGATCAGGTTTGGCGTTACTTCCCGCTGGGCATTTGGGGAAATGATATCTTTTAATGCTTCTTCCGCCAGGCCTAAGGTAATATCGCATTTGTTTAAGCGGGAGAGTGCAACGATCTTTGTAAGGGCACCTTCCAGCTCACGGATATTGGATTTAATATTGGTAGCAATGTATTTAATTACTTCATTATCAATATTATAGCCTTCCATTTCTTCTTTTTTGCGCAGGATGGCCATACGGGTCTCATAATCTGGAGACTGGATGTCTACAGTAAGGCCCCATTCAAAACGGGAGCGCAGACGTTCTTCCAGAGTTTCAATTTCTTTCGGAGGTTTATCGGAAGATATGATAATCTGCTTCTTTGATTCATATAATGTATTAAAGGTATGGAAAAATTCCTCCTGGGTACTTTCCTTTCCTATAATAAACTGGATATCATCAATAAGAAGAACGTCGTTATTGCGGTATTTTTCACGGAATTCCGTAGTAGTGATGTTGTTTTTGTTACGGATCGCGTCGATCAGCTCATTGGTAAAGGTCTCAGAGCTGACATAAAGGATCTTGGCGTTTGGGTTATTTTTTAAAATAAAATGAGCGATCGCATGCATCAGATGGGTCTTTCCAAGACCAACGCCTCCGTAGATGAAAAGGGGATTGTAGATCTCGCCAGGAGACTCCGCAACTGCAAGGGCTGCAGCATGAGCCAGATTGTTGTTGGAACCTACAACGAAGGTGTCGAAAGTATATTTCGGGTTTAAGTTGGCACTTTGGATCACATCTGGGCTGACAACTGCTTTATTTTTCTGGATGAGAGAAGGAGCCTGTTCTTTCTTTTTCTCCTCGATCTGGTCCTTTACCTTAAATTCTACATCACAGTCCTGATCCAGGAATTCTGAAATGGTAACTTGTAATAAAAGACCGTATTTCTTTTTGACATAGGCTAAAAATGTCTGTTCCGGAA
>CAVDQU010000080.1:0-3594 GCA_963611035.1 Agathobaculum sp. | reverse complement strand
GTGTTTCCCTTAAATGCATAAGGAGTTAAAGGCTGGAGCCATGTCCGGTAGGAAACATCGGATACTTCATGTTCTTCTTTTAAAATTAGTAGGATTTTTTCCCAGTTTTCTTTAATTTTATCTATCATTTTCCGTCTCCTGAAACTGTAGTGCAGAATTACCCAATCTAAGTACATTGTATACTAAAGCCGTGTTTTTTTCAATCAAAAGTGCAAAATATTGTGGATAACTTTGTTGTAAGGCTGTGGATGAAGGGGGAAAACAGGAAATAGGGACAGGTTTTCCACAAATGGTGGATAAGAACAAGCGGAAGTTGTTCACATTGGAAAAATACAGTAAATATCGGTGGACAGGATACGGGAATGTGGAAGAAGAGAAGGTTTTCCAGAACTTATCCACAACTTATCAACAAATTGTGGATAATGTGGGTAAAGATATACACGGTACACACAGGGGCCTCTATCCACAATTTTTTCCCGGTTTTCCTCAAAAAATCCCTTGACTAAGGCCGATTTTTTCTATATAATCGAGAGGATGTTTAATTATACTAGTCGAAATGTGTGTTACCACATTACCAGATAATATTTGATAGGAGGTGCCCGGAATATGAAGATGACATTTCAGCCTAAGAAAAGACAGAGAGCTAAAGTTCATGGCTTCAGAGCTAGAATGAAGACAGCTGGCGGTAGAAAAGTTATTGCTGCAAGAAGAGCAAAAGGTAGAGCTAAATTAACCGCTTAAGAACATTGAGAACAGCAAGGCCACATTTTCAGGATGTGGCCTTTTTGTTTACGCAGAGTAAAAAAGGAGTTTCTATTCTATATGAAACGATTTCCTTCCATTAAGAAGAACAGTGACTTTCAGAATATATACAGAAATGGAAAGTCCTATGCAAACCGTCTTCTTGTTATGTATGTAATGAGAAACGGGGAAGAATCAAATCAGATCGGTATATCCGTCAGCAAAAAAGTGGGCAACAGCGTGGTGCGCCACCATATTGCCAGACTAATGCGGGAGATATTCCGGCTGAACAATGAAAAGATCGAGACTGGGTTAAACATCATCGTTGTGGCAAGAATTGCCGCAGCAGCATCAGATTACAAACATTTGGAAGGTGCGTATATGCACCTGTGCGGACTGCATCATATTTTAAAAGAATCGAAGTGAAGTTGAAAATGAAGATCATAAAAAAGACGATGATCCTGATCATAAGGGGATATCAGAAATATCTTTCTCCTCTTAAAAAATTTACTCACTGTATTTACACACCTACGTGTTCTCAATACGCCATTGAAGCACTGGAAAAGTACGGTGTGTTTAAGGGTACATGGTTGGCCTGCAAAAGGATCCTTCGCTGTCATCCCTTTGCAGAAGGCGGTTATGATCCAGTTCCGTAGAAAAAATGAGCACAGCAGGTGCTCCATAAGGAGGTAGCGTTTTGAACAGTTTAGCTGGCGCAGTTGTTTTGACGAAAACAGGCGGTATTCTGGGGCCAATCGCCGGGATCTTAGGCTGGATCATGGATCTTTTGTTCCGTTTTACCAGTACATTCGGCATTGAGAATATCGGTCTGTGCATTATTCTGTTTACTCTGGTTACAAAGGTTTTGATGATGCCGCTGACCATCAAACAGCAGAAATCATCCAAATTGATGGCTGTTATGCAACCTGAGATCAATGCGATCCAGAAAAAGTACAAGGGCAAAGAAAATGACCAGAAATCTGCTATGATGATGCAGGCAGAGATGAAAGCGGTTTACGAAAAGTACGGTACGTCAATGACAGGCGGCTGTCTGCCGCTGGCGATCCAGATGCCGATCATCTTCGCGCTGTACCGTGTTATCTATAATATCCCGGCTTATGTACAGTCTGTAAGAGGATATTATGAAACCGTTATCAGTCAACTTCCGGCTGGATATCAGACACAGGATGTGTTTACACAGCTTGCACAGGCATGCAGAATGACTGGTGACAAATTTGATTTTACCAACGTAAATACAGTTATCGACTTATTATATAAATTCACCGCACAGCAGTGGCACACCTTTATAGATGCATTCCCGGCAGCTGGTGAAGCTACCGTAGAAGGCGGTGTGAACGCAGTACAGGCCATTGAGAAGATGCAGAACTTCTTTGGACTGAACATTGCATACACTCCATGGCAGGTAATTACCAACTTCTTCAGTGGTGGTACAGGAAGCATCACAATGGTGATTGCGGCCATTGCAATTCCTCTGTTAGCTGGTGCCAGCCAGTGGTACAGCACCAAGCTGATGACAGCAAATCAGCCAAAGCAGAACGAGGAGAACCCGACTTCCGATATGATGAAGTCCATGAACGTGACTATGCCATTGGTTTCTGTATTCTTCTGCTTTACCTTTGCTTCCGGTATTGGTATCTACTGGGTAGCACAGAGTGTGTTTACTGTGATCCAGCAGATGGTCATCAATTCCTACTTAAATAAAGTAGACATGGATGAACTGGTACAGAAGAACGTAGAAAAGACCAACAAGAAGCGTGCGAAAAAGGGACTTCCTCCAACAAAGGTTGGAAACGTGGATGACATGATGAAGAAGTATGAAGAAAAGGAATCCCGTGAAGAAAGCGCACGTATGGCCAAGATCGCAAAGAGCAAGGCTCAGGTGGAAGAGTCCAATAAGTTTTACAATCAGGATGCAAAACCGGGAAGTCTGGCTTCCAAGGCCGGTATGGTAGCGAAGTATAATGAACGCCAGGAGAAGGGCAATAAAAAATAGGAGGATTGTTTCGTATGGATATGATTACGGTTACTGCGAAAACAGTAGACGAAGCGGTTACGAAGGCGTTGATCGAGCTTGAAACTACCAGCGATAAGCTGGAGTATGAAGTGGTTGACAAGGGAAGCACCGGATTTTTGGGAATTGGTGCAAAACCGGCGATCATACGTGCAAAAAAGAAGGAAACTATTGCTGATAAGGCAATCGAATTCCTGTCTCAGATTTTTGATGCCATGAACCTTGAGGTATCTATTACAGCTGCTTACAATGAGGAAGAGCAGGAACTTTCCCTGAATTTAGAGGGCGAGGACATGGGAATCCTTATTGGTAAGAGAGGACAGACCTTAGACTCCTTACAGTATCTGGTAAGCCTTATCGTAAATAAGGGAACAGAAGGTTATTTAAGAGTAAAACTGGATACGGAAAATTACCGTGAAAGAAGAAAAGAGACTCTGGAGACCCTCGCAAAGAACATTGCATACAAGGTAAAACGCACCAGACGTCCTGTATCTTTAGAGCCTATGAATCCTTATGAAAGACGGATCATCCACGCAGCAGTCCAGAATGACAAGTATGTGACCACACGCAGCGAAGGAGAAGAACCTTTCCGCCACGTAGTCATTGCTTTAAAGAAGGAAGCTGTTTCCGGTGAGAGAAAAGGAAGATATGACAGAGCCGGCAGAGGCGGTTCTGACCGTTCCTATGGCTATAAAGGTGGCTATAAGGGAAATAACCGCAGAGGCGGTTCTTACCAGTCTGCACCAAAGGCTAAAACTGTTACAGAGACAGCAGCTGAAAGTACAGAAGAGTAGTTGCAACAGTTCAGCCATGACATCTTC
>CAVDQU010000079.1:0-12509 GCA_963611035.1 Agathobaculum sp. | reverse complement strand
TGATCACATCATCTACTACTTTTACAGCACCGATCTCAATAATACGGTTCTTTACAGGGCTGAAACCAGTGGTCTCGATATCAAAAACAACATAGGTATCTGCAAAAGTCTGTCCTTTGGAATTTTCTACCAGCTGTTTGGTATCATCTACCAGATAGCCTTCCACACCATATAGGATCTTAAAGGTATCCCCTTTATCCAGAGCATGATTAGCGTCCGGGAAAGCCTGGACACAGCCGTGGTCTGTAACAGCAATAGAGGACATCCCCCATTTTTTTGCACGTTTGATAATGCTCTTTACCTCAGAAACACCGTCCATATCGCTCATCTTTGTATGGCAGTGGAGCTCCACTCGTTTTTCCAGAGCATTGTCCATGCGCTTGGTGGTAAAGTCATCGGCTTTCTTAATACCCACGATCGAACCTAAAGTCAGTTCTCCGTCAAACTTGTCAATAGTAGTAACGCCTTTGATCTTAATGAACATGCCGGTTTTGATCATGTCCTTGACTTCGTTAAAGATCTCCGGGCGGATAAACATTTTGGCAGTAATGGTATCTGTAAAGTCTGTTATATCAAAAGTAAGAATAAACTTACCGCTGCGCAGCTCACGGCTTTCACAAGTTAAAATCTGTCCACGTAATGTAACTTCTCCAATCTCTCCGTCGATCTTCTCGATCTCCATAAAATCATCCTCAAAGTCACGTCCATAGAGCACATCCGGGTTGTTGGAACGTTTAACAGAAAACTTCCTGTCTTCTCCAAAGCCTGAGTCTTTTTCTCGTCCCCAGCCTTTTCTTCCTTTGTTTAGCTGAGGTTTTTCCGCTTTGCCGCCTGACTGTGGTTTAGCAACTGCCGGCTTTCCTACATCCACCGGCTTAACCCCTTCTGATACAGGAGAAATAATCTCATTATTTCCAGGAACATCCCCGGAAGCCGCCTGATCCATAAGTGCATCCCAAGGAGCTGCTTCTGGCATGGGAACATCCATAATGATGGCATCTTTTGGCTGAGTTTTTTTCTCATTGCCATTTTGCGTTGTGACAGGTTGTGAGATATTTTCTCCACCAGCTGCAATATCTAATTCGTCTTTATGGTTCTGCCAGTAAATAGCCTGAGCTTCTCTCTCTAACTTCTGCTCGATCTGCTTTCTGCGGTCATTTTCCTTTGCCGGAACATACTGAAATGCCACTTCTACCGGCAGACCACACCGTTCGTTAAATACCTTTTCCAGAACACGTTTCAGCTCATTTGTCTTATCCCGGTTTACCATGGTATCTTCTACAGTGAGCACCATTTTTCCTTCGTCTTCAAAGACGATCTGGGCCTTACGGAACATGCTGTATTCTACGATGCTGTAGTGCTTTAATTCTAACAACAGGCTGTCCTTATACATCTTTAAAAGCTTTTCCGGTGTATACTGCCCGGACAGTCTGTATTTTTCCTGGATCTTAATGGTGATCTGCTTGTCCGGGAACAGCTGGTCTTTGATGCCCCGTTCCAGATCATAGATATTCTGTTTATGGATCAGCCTTGTGCTCTTCATATAAACACGAATAGAGCTTCTATCCCTGGCAGAAGTAACTTTTTCTACTTCCGCCAAAGCTAAAAGCTCCTTTAAAGGCTCTGCAATATTAAGAGTTGGAAATACTTCTAAAAAACCTTTTGCCATTCAGATTACTTCTTTCTTGCTTCTGCCATTGCTTCCAGTTCGCCCCGAAGAGAATTTAGCAGGTCCTCTTCTGGTACTTTCCGTAAGATCTCGCCTTTTTTAATGATCAGTCCTTCTCCTACGCCGCCGGCAATACCGATATCCGCTTCTCTGGCTTCGCCAGGTCCGTTGACTACGCAGCCCATAACTGCTACTTTTACGCCGTCTAAGCCTTCCATACCAGAAACCATAGTTTCTACCTGGTTTGCAAGGTGGATCAGGTCAATACGGGTACGGCCGCAAGTTGGACATGAAACTACTTCTACGCCGCCTTTTCTAAGTCCCAGTGTTTTAAGGATCTGGCGGGCAGACTTGATTTCTTCCACAGGATCACCTGTAAGGGAAACGCGGATGGTATCGCCAATGCCCTGATACAGGATAATGCCAAGTCCCACTGCTGATTTAATATTTCCGGAAAATAAGGTTCCGGCCTCTGTAATACCTACATGAAGAGGATGATCGGTCCTGGAAGTGATCAGTTCATGAGCTTTTACGCACATTAAAACATCCGAAGATTTGATGCTGATGACCAGATTATCATAGCCCATATCTTCGATGAGATGTACTTTATCCAATGCACTTTCTACAATTCCTTCTGCTGTTACGCCGCCGTATTTTTCTACCAGATCTTTTTCAAGAGAACCGCTGTTTACACCTACACGGATGGGGATATTTCCTGCTTTTGCCCGCTCTACCACTGCTTTTACACGGTCTATACTGCCGATATTACCCGGATTGATACGGATCTTGTCAGCACCGTTTTCCATAGCTGCGATTGCCAGACGGTAGTCAAAATGGATATCTGCCACCAGCGGGATATGGATCTCTTTTTTAATATCCTTAAGAGCTTCTGCCGCCTTCATAGTAGGCACAGCCACACGGATAATGTCGCAGCCTGCTTTTTCCAGGCTTAAGATCTGGGCTACAGTGGCTTTTACATCCTCTGTTTTTGTATTACACATGGACTGGATGAGAATGGGATTTCCCCCGCCGATCACCCGGTCGCCAATATGAACAACTTTTGTATCCTTTCTGCACATGTTTTTTTCCTCTTTTTTATTCCTAAGATATCACAACTGTACGTCGCTTAAATCAAAGGCGCACAGCATATTTCAAAGAGCGCACCACAGGCGCATCTTCTGTCTGTTTATAATAGCTTCCTTACATCATTAAACAGTATAAATACCATCAGCACCAGCAGGACGATCATTCCCGCAGCATGGACCATTCCTTCTTTTTCCCGGTCAATAGGCTTTCTGCGTATTGCTTCAATGATCAGAAATACCAGGCGTCCACCATCTAAAGCGGGAATAGGGAACAGGTTCATCACGCCCAGGTTGGCACTTAAAAGAACGGCAAAATTCATAAGAAGGACAGCAACTACTTTTTTTCCTGCAGGCGCCGCATGTTCCACTGTCTGGTCAATGGTGGTAACAATGCCTACAGGACCACTGATATCATCTGCCGTCACTTTGCCTACAACCATCAAATGAAGGCTGTCAAATACATAGCCGATCCAGTGTTCCACCTCATAAACCGACTGTACGACCAGCTGCACAGGATTGGTGATCTTCTGAAGGGTGGCGTCAAAGCGCACGCCGATCATGGACTGGCCGGTCCTGTCAATATAGACCGGGGTGATCTTTGCCGACTTTTTTTCTGTTTTTCCATTTTCATCGGTATGCTTCCAGGTAATAGTCACATCCTGATGCGGGTGAGCTGTAAGATAAGGTGTCAGATCACGATAAGAATGAACCGCTCTGTGGTCTACCTTTGTGATCACATCTCCCGGAAGAATGCCCGCCTGTTCAGCCGGATATCCTTCTTCTACACCTACCACTACCGGCTCATAAAAGCCGCCTGCACAGCCTATGATCACAAGAGACAGTAAAAAGGCCAGAAGGAAATTAAATAAAGGACCGCCTGCCACTACTGCGATACGGTTAAGCACAGGCTTATTATTAAAAGCCCGGTTTCCTTCTGCATCCTCATCTTCTCCCAGCATGGCACAGGAGCCGCCAAAGGGGAGTATTTTTAAAGAATATCTGGTCTCTCCTTTTACAAAGCTGAAAAGCCTTGGCCCCATCCCCAGGGAAAATTCTGTTACTTCAATACCGCTTAATTTTGCGAAGATAAAATGTCCAAGTTCATGGAACAGGATGATTCCCCCAAGGATCAGCACTGCCAGTACAATATTCATCGGATTTCATTCATCCTTTCCCATTTTCATTTAAAATTCATTATGATCCAAAAATTAAACATTCATTAAACATTCCATTTTGACCGGATAAAATCATAGGTCTCTGCTTCCGCTGCCAGAATCTGGTCTACATCCGGCGCATCCACTTTCTTATGATGCTCCATAGACGCCTGGATCATATCCGGAATGGTCAGGTATGGGATCTGTTTCTTTAAAAACAGGCTGACTGCCAGCTCATTAGCCGCATTAAATACAGTTGGCATGCTTCCACCTGTTTTCCCAGCCTCATAAGCCAGTTTTAAGCCCTTAAAGGTCTCAGGATCCGGCACGTCAAAGGTGATCTCACGAAGCTTTGTAAAATCCAGTCTGTCTCCTGGAAGGAAACGTCTTTCCGGATAATACAATGCATACTGGATCGGCAGCTTCATATCCGGTGTACCTAACTGGGCGATCACTGCGCCGTCCTCGTATTCAATCATAGAATGGATAATACTTGCAGGCTGGATCACTACCTGGATCTGGTCTAAAGATACATCAAAGAGCCAGCTGGCTTCCATTACTTCCAGTCCCTTATTGACCATGGTAGATGAATCAATAGTGATTTTGTGGCCCATGGACCAGTTTGGATGCTTTAAGGCATCTTCTACCTGAACCTTTTCCAGCTGCTCTCTCTTCCATCCTCTAAAGGGGCCGCCGGAAGCTGTTAATAAGATCTTGTGGATCTTGTTTCCTGCTGCGCCCTGAAGGCACTGGAAAATAGCAGAGTGTTCCGAGTCTACCGGAAGGATCTTCACGCCCATTTTCTTAGCCAAAGGCATGATAATGTGACCGGCTGTAACCAGTGTTTCCTTATTTGCCAGAGCAATGTCTTTTCCTGCTTCCATGGCAGCGATGGTAGGTCGGATACCGATCATTCCCACAACTGCAGTTACTACGATCTCAGCCTTCGGCTCGGTAGCCGCTGCGACCAGGCCGTCCATACCGGAAAGGACTTTTACATCCAGATCTTTTACTCTTTCTTTCAGTTCCTTTGCCTTTTCCTCGCTCCAGAGGCAGGCGATCTCCGGCTTAAATTCCCGGATCTGTTTTTCTATGAGATCTACGTTGGAACCAGCTGCCAAAGCTGTTACCTTAATATCTTTATTGTATCTTACTACCTCTAATGTCTGGGTACCGATAGAGCCGGTAGAACCCAGAATAGATATATTCTTTACCATAATTATTCTCCTTTTGTAAAGGAAATGCTTAAAATCACGCGGCTCTGCTTACTTTAAATTCCTTACTTTAAATAATCAAATACAAAAAAGTAACTGCAAAATAGATAGCCGGAGCTGTAAATATCATGCTGTCAAACCGATCCAGTATGCCGCCATGGCCCGGGATCAGATGACCATAATCTTTAATATTGTGGTTTCTCTTAATAGCAGATGCCGCCAGGTCTCCGATCTGTGAGATCACTGCTGCAATAGCGCAGGCAATAGCACAGGCTGCCACAGGATTTGCCACTTCTTCCATGCTGTGGCCAAAATAAGCGCCATAAGCAAGGCCTAAAAGGGCAGATCCAACTACACCTCCCACAGCCCCTTCAATGGATTTTTTCGGACTTAATACAGGTGCCAGCTTGTGCTTTCCAAGAAGCATTCCCACACAGTAAGCACTGGTATCACAGCCCCAGGAGCTCAAAAAGATCAGCCATACCAGATAAGCCCCGTCATGCATATTGCGGGTCTGATACAGGAAAGAAAGCATGACCGGCACATAGCATACCCCAAAAAAGGCGCCGGTGATCTCTTCTGTTTTATAACTTGGAAAGGTAAAAACATAAAGTGCCATTAAAAGCATCAGGGACGCAATGATCATCAGTGTCAGATATTTCTGTCCTTCAAACCATAAGATCCCATAATAGCACACTGCTGTCAGATAACCAACAGCAGCTACTGACCGTTTTTCGATCCCAAGAACACGGTACAGTTCAAACAGGCCCACTAAAGAAATAAGGGCTGTTACTGTAAAAAGGAGTGCGCCTCCTTTTCCTACGAAGAAAATAGCAAGGATGACCAGTACGATACCGCTGATCAGTCGTGTTGTGAACATAAAATTCTCCTTTCCCTATTTTACCCCGCCAAACCGTCGATCTCTTTTATTATACTGGATGATCGCCTTTTCCAGTTCCTTCTCATCAAAATCCGGCCACAGGCAATCTGTAACATACAACTCTGTATAAGCCAGCTGCCAAAGCAGATAATTGGACAAACGAAGCTCCCCGCTGGTGCGGATCAGAAGATCCGGATCCGGGATATCTGCTGTATCCAGATAGGAAGCAAACACAGACTCTGTAATATCTTCTGTTTCTACCTTTCCTGCCTTTACATCTTCTGCCAGTTTCGCAGCTGCTCTGCGGATCTCATCTCTTCCCCCATAATTTACTGCGATCACAAAGGTAAGTCCTGTATTGTCCTTTGTTTCTTCTTCCAGGCGGTTGATACCGTCAATGATATCCTGGGCAAAACGTCTTCTGTCGCCGATCATCTTTACCCGCACATTGTTGGCAGAGGCGATCTTTAACAGACGGACCATATAGTAGCGGAACAGCTGCATCAGTGCTCCCACTTCTTCTTCTGATCTTTTCCAGTTCTCTGTAGAAAATCCGTAAACCGTCAGATATTTAATACCCATTCTGGCAGCGATCTCTACTGTTTTTTCTACTGTAACGCAGCCTTCTTTGTGCCCAAATGTTCTTGGAAGGCCTCTTTTTTTCGCCCAGCGGCCATTTCCGTCTAAAATAAGAGCCACATGAGCCGGTATTACCATATTACTGTCTAATGCCATTTTCCTCACCTTTTCCACCATGAGTGTATTTTCTTTATAAACCTCTATAACATAGATAAGAGGCAGGAGTCTCTCCTGCCTCCGTATCAATTTCAGAGACTATACAGTCATGATCTCTTTTGTCTTTTCTTCTACTGCCTTGTCAACACGCTCAATGGTCTTGTCAGTGAGCTTCTGCATCTTCTCAGTCAGATCAGCTAACTCGTCCTCAGTGATCTCTCCTGCTTTTTCTGCCTTCTTAAATGCATCATTTGCATCGCGACGGATGTTGCGGACAGCAACCTTTGCGTTGTCGCCTTTCTTCTTTACATCCTTTGCAACTTCTTTTCTTCGATCTTCTGTCATCTCAGGGAAGATCAGGCGGATACAGTTTCCATCGTTAGTAGGGTTGATACCTAATTCAGATGTAAGGATTGCCTTCTCAATGGCCTTTAATAAGCTCTTTTCCCAAGGCTGGATCACGATCATACGTGCTTCTGGAACAGATACATTTCCTACCTGCTGAAGAGGTGTTGGAGTTCCGTAATAATCAACTTTGATCTTATCCAGTACATGTGGGTTTGCACGTCCTGCACGGATCGTACCGTAGTCAGCGATCAGAACATCCATTGTCTTGTCCATCTTATCCTGATAAAATTTTAAATCTTCCATAATGCCCTCCTGAACATGCAGCTTTTGCTGTCATTTTATTTTTCTGTAATGATTTCTCTTAATTATTCAGCTGTAACAATGGTTCCGTTGATACGGCCCTGCATAGCGTTTGCGATGCCGTCTGTTTCGTTAAGGCTGAACACTGCCATCGGCATCTTATGTTCCATACACATAATAGACGCGGTCAGGTCTACTACTGCTAACTTGCGGTCGATCACTTCCTGAATGGAAATGGTATCGAATTTCTTTGCTGCCGGATTTACCTTCGGGTCGCTGTCATATACACCGTCAATGGCCTTTGCAAGAAGGATGCAGTCTGCTTCCATCTCAATGGCGCGAAGTGTAATACCTGTATCCGTTGAAAAATACGGATGTCCGGTACCGCCTGCGAAAAATACGACTTTTCCCTCTGCAAAGCACTTATTTGCCTGGTCCTTGGAGAACAGCTGGGTCATAGTGCCGCATGCAAATGGGGTAAAGATCTCAGTCTGCATGCCTGCGTTGCGGAAGATCTCAGAAACATAAATACAGTTCATAACCGTTGCCAGCATACCGATCTGATCTGCTTTGGTACGCTCGATAGCATCGCTGGTACGGCCTCTCCAGAAGTTTCCGCCTCCGATCACGATACCTACCTGAACGCCTGCATCTACGGATAATTTTACCTGTCTTGCTACTTCTTTTACAGTGTCTTCGTCGAAACCGGTCTTCTTAGGACCTGCAAGGGCTTCGCCGCTTAATTTTAAAAATACACGGTTCATTTTCATGAATGAATATCTCCTTGTGTTGGATTATACTTTATTAAGTATACCATAGGAATGTATTTTTGGAAAGAAAAAATAGCCATTTTATAAAATAGTAGAAAATAGAATTGAGATTTTAATTATTATATACTATAATGTAGAAAAATGATCTTATATTCTGCCAATGGACAGATATATGAATAATCTGGGAGGAATGATCGTATGGATTGGTTTCGTAATAAAAAAGAGAAAGAACAGCCGCAGGAGCCTGCTGCGGCTGCTATTTTGCAGGCAGGTGTCACAGCAGAGGAAGCCGGCAGCCGCAGTCAGTGCCTGGCACAGTTAGATGCATTATTTGCTCCAATTCCATCTAAAGGAATGGCTGTAAAAGTATATTTGGAAAACTTCAAAAGCTTAAACCAAGCATTTGGATACGAATATTGTGAAAAAATGTTATCACAGATCACCGATTATTTAAAGGATATTTCCGAAGTAACGGTTTACCGCTATATCGGTGTGGAATTTATCCTTGTTTTAGATGGCTGCAGCGAAGGACAGGCTTCTGCTCTGGCAGATACGATCTTAGAGCGCTTTGAAAATGTATGGAAAGTAGACGGCGTAGACTGCTTATGTTCTGCCCAGATCGGTCTGTGCTCTTATCCGGGCCACAGTGAAAATACACAGATGCTGCTTAAACATCTGGATCTGGCTGTACAGGCAGCTTCCGAACAAGGCGCAAACCAGTCTGCTGTATATGATTCTGCACTCCACGAAAAAGCCATGCGCCGTCAAGCCATTGCCCGCTATCTGCAGACAGCTTTGGAAAAAGAGGAACTGGAAGTACGCTACCGTCCTACTTATAATTTAAAGGAAAAACGCTTTACAAGAGCAGACTCTTATATGCGTATCTTTATCCAGGGCATCGGTCTGGTAGGCGCTGCTGAATTTATCCCAATTGCAGAAGACTCCGGTCAGATCCGTGCTGTAGGCTATTATGCATTAGAACATGCCGGTCACTTTATCCAGGAACTGATCCAGGCAGGAAAAGAATTTGAGTCTATCTGTATCCCGGTATCCCCGATCCTGTTAGTCCAGGAAGATTTCTTAGATAAGGTAAATGAAGTTCTTACCCGCTATGAGATCCCGGAAGGGAAACTGGCTCTGGAACTGGATGATGAGGCATTGTCCAGTGTTTATATCAATGTAAATATCATTATGCAGGAGCTGTCTTCTATGGGCGTGGAACTAGTATTAAACCACTTCGGTTCCGGCTGTGCTCCTGTGACCAGTGTATTAGACCTGCCGATTAATACAGTTAAACTGGAACGTATGTTCGTATGGCAGTTGGAGAACAATCCTGCTTCTGCCTGCATTGCAGGAGGACTGATCCAGATTGCCAGAGATCTTGACCTGCGCATCATTGCAGAAGGTGTGGAGACTGAAAATCAGATCAAGGCATTAAATCATTATGCCTGCGAATATCAGCAGGGCTTCTACTACGCTCCGACTATGGAGAAAGATGTTCTGATGAAGGTTTTGGGAACTACCCTGGAAGAATCACGGGTCACCATTGAAGAAGAAAAATCAAAGATGAAGAGATAAGATATGTGTTCCCCGCCTGCCGGCGGGGAATGTAAGTGAAGTAAATCCCGCCGATTGGCGGGATTTACTTCTATAACTTAAGAATTACGCAGTCTTTCTCGTATGCTCCTTGCATCGGTATCTGACAGCGTATCACAGATATCATAGATCTTTGCTGTCAGTTCTGGATCATTTCCTACATTCTTGACGATCCACAATCTGGATTCTCCTGACTTCTTGAAACGAAGAACCTTTGCAATGGTAAACAGAAGTTCTTTTTCTTTTGCATCATTTGCATCGCTAAGCTGCTTTTGCTGGTAGCGCTTCTGTTTTTTCTCGTATTTGCTTACTTTTGCCTTTTCCCGCTGGGCAATGGCTGCTCCCGGAGTACCGTAGCCTTTTTCCAGCCAAATAGTCTCTACTGTGTATTTTCCGTCTTCTATGGTCATAACAGCCATGGAAAGAGGCAGCGTATTCCGCTTATAACCGCAGCTTCCTGGATTCAGCCATAACCTTCCGGCGATCTCCTGCTGCTGATACATATGGGAATGGCCGAAGATCACCACCTGGGCATCCCCTAATGCCACAGGGATATCCGTTCTCTGATGAGCCATGACCATTTTCACGCCGCCGATTTCAAAGCGTTTGATCCCTGGAAGTCCGCCGGACCAGCCTCTGTCATTATTCCCCCGGACTGCATAAAGAGGCTGTTTACCACTTAATTTCATATAAAGCATCTGTGTATCAAAATCACCTGCATGTACGATCACATCGCAGGTCTCCAATATTTTCTCTACCTCCGGGCGCAGCACCCCGTGGGTATCTGCCATCACTGCCACCCTTACAGGTCCCCGTTCCATACCTGTTTCCTCCTGTTGTATCTGATGTCTTATAAAATACCAGATCATTATAAACGATTCTCATCCCACAGGCAATGCAGCAGCCCTTTTTTAATGATTTTTTCTGACAATTTTGTGAACATTATTGTGGGATGATGAAGGGGATGTTATACTACATAAGTACATCCACATGAAAGGGGAACACACATGATAAAAACATATAAAAAACTCTTCCTGTCCCTTGGGGCTGTTGTTGCTTTAAGTGCCGGTACTGCCCTTTGTGCCCAGGCTGCCACTGCCGGATGGGTCAGTGAAGGCGGGGTATGGAAATACCAGGAAGCTTCTGGAAATTACGCTTATAATACCTGGAAGACCTCCGGTGACAATTCTTACTATCTGGACAGCACCGGTGTGATTGCTACAAACCAGTGGATCGACGATACATATTACGTAGACGGCGACGGTGTTATGGCGAAGAACTCCTGGATCCAGTTATCTGAGGATACTTCCCAGAAAAAGGCCGGATGGTATTATGTAGATGCCAAAGGTAAACTTATTAAAGATAAATGGAGCACCATTGCAGATAAAAAATATGCTTTTGACAGCGATGGAAAGATGCGTACCGGCTGGTATTTTGATAATGATGACATTTATTATCTGGGTGAAAACGGCTATGCAAAGACCGGTTGGCTGTGCCTGGATTATGATGAGGATAACAAGCCAGATGACGGTACTATTTCCGAAGTCCGCACTTCTGCTTCGGATACAGCCAAATGGTTCTATTTCCAGACAAACGGAAAGGCAAAGCGCTCTAAAAATGATTCCTACTCTGCCGAGACCATTGGGGACAATAAATATTATTTCAATGATGAGGGCGTGATGATGACCGGCTGGGTGGCTGTAAAGAGCAGCGCAGAGACCGGCGACTCTACAGGCATCAGCAAGTTCGTATATCTGGGCGGTGATGACGAAGGTATCATGGCTAAAAATAAATGGCTGGAGCTTTCCACACATCCAAGTGATTCCGATGATAAGGATGAGATCAGCGCAGACAGCAACAGCGATGAAGTGCCAGATGAGGGAGAATCCAACTGGTATTACTTTGACAGCAACGGAACTGCGGCTTATTTAAACAATAAAGCAGCCAATATGAGTAAGGCAACTACCAAAGTAGATGGAAATTCTTATTTCTTTAATGCTTACGGTGTCCGCCAGACCGGACTGATCCACATTGTGACCTCTTCCGGCAAAGACTTTACCGGATATTTCGGCGAAAGTGATTCTGACGGAAAAATGGTTACAGGAAAGCGGTCCAATTTAAGTGTAGACGGTGAAAGTGCTTCTTATTATTTCAGCGAGTCCGGCTCTGATAAGGGCTGCGGCTATAATGGCGCAAAAGACGATTACCTGTACTATCAGGGACGTCTTGTAAAAGCAGACAGCGGTTCTGATTATCAGGTATTCTATGTAAATAACAAGCTGTATCTGGTCAATGAATCCGGCAAGATCCAGTCTTCCAGCAAAAACTATAAGACAAATGGAACCTGGACCTTTAAGATCTCCGGCGGATCCATCTATTTTATTGACGATGATAAAGAATCTACCGGAAAGGTTACTTCTTCTGATGCCGAATCTCTTCCAGACGTTATCTACGACAAGGAGTATACACTGTAAGGTATCTTCATACGAAGATCATAAAATGATTTGAAATACTACAACAAAAGAACCAGCACCGATATGAAACTTTCCCGCCTGTTTTTGATGCAGAAAACTCTTTCGGTGTCTGGTTCTTTTATAATGGTCTGTCAGTCAATTACGCAACGTATCTGCTGCCGGAGCTGCCCTTTTGACAGGCAACTGTAAATTCTTTTAACTTTCTCTTTGCCTCTTCTGTCAGGTTCTGTGGAACTGTGATCTGGATGGTCACATACTGGTCGCCCTTTGTCTTTGGATCCTTC